>NZ_CP043427.1:1200000-1500000 GCF_008245005.1 Campylobacter sputorum subsp. sputorum
CAGGAGTTAGCATATTAAAGCTTGACATAAAAGATAAAATTTGCATAAACTCGGCTTGTAGCAATAAAATAGATTTTAACAAAAAATATCTTTTAGATGCTCATTATGATAATTTTTTAAGCGATATCATAAATCAAAAACCAATTTACGAAAAAGAAAGCTTAATAAAAACAGATTGCGGATTCAAACAAAATATAAGCAAAAATTCTATAAAATACGAACTTTGTAACAACAAATCTATCTTTAAAGATACAAAAAATGGTATTACAATAGTTTTAAGGTTAATAAAGTGAAATTTATAGGAGCTCATGTAAGTATAGCAGGTGGGGTTGAAAATGCTCCAATAAACGCCATGAATATAGGTGCAAATGCTTTTGGAATGTTTGTTAAAAATCAACGACAATGGAGTGCAAAGCCATTAGATAATAAAAATATAAGTGAGTTTAAAAATAACTTGCAAAAAGCAGAAATATCGCCAGAGCATGTTTTGGTTCATAATAGCTATCTTATAAATTTAGGCTCAAATGATCCACTTAAAAGACAAAAAAGTATAGATTCTTTTTTAGATGAGATAAATAGAGTAAATTTACTTGGCTTAAAACTGATAAATTTTCATCCAGGATCGCACTTAAACGAGATAAGCGCAGATGAATGCCTTGAAAACATATCAAATTCTATAAATTATCTTTTGCAAAATACACAAAATGTTACTTTAGTCATAGAAAATACAGCAGGACAAGGTTCAAATTTAGGTTTTGATTTTTCTCATCTTGCTTATTTGGTGCAAAATTGCATAGACAAAGAGCGTATCGGTATTTGCATAGATACATGTCATCTTTTTTCTGCAGGTTATGACATAAGAAGTAAAAGTGAGTATAAAAAAACTTTTGATGAATTTGATAAAGTAATTGGCAAAAAATTTCTAAAAGGTATGCATATAAACGATTCCAAAACCAAACTTGGAAGTAAAAAAGATAGACATGAGAGCATAGGCAAAGGAACTATCGGACTTGATGGATTTTCAAATTTAATGCAAGATGATATGAGTGATAATATTCCACTTATTTTAGAAACTATTGATGATACTATTTGGGATAAAGAGATAAATTTACTTAGAAAATTAGGAGATAAATGAAAAAAATAAACTTAATTATTTTACCAGTTTGTATAACCGGCGTATTAAACGCAGCTGGATACAAAATTCCAGAGCAAAGTGCCGATTCTGTCGCACTTGCTGGATCAAACTACGCTAAAAGCTTCGGTGCTGACGCAGTTTATTATAACCCAGCAAATATGATGTTTATGCCAGATATTTGGCATAGTTTTGAAGCCGGTTTGTCGTATTTTCACTTAGGAAAAACAAGTTTTAAGAACAAATCAAGCGTGCCAGGAACATATAGCACAAAATCACAAAACTATAGCACAGTTGCTCCACAACTATATTTTATGTCGCCAGAATATATTCCAAATGTTAGATTTGGTCTTTCAACTACAGTTCCGGCTGGAGTTCAAATGAGATGGGATGATCCCTATCCAGCAGCAACTAGTAAAAAATTTGATCTTAAAATTCTTGAAGTAAATCCAAGCATTGCATATAGACTAAGCGATCAAATATCGCTTGGTTTAGGATTAAGAGCTTTATATTCAGATGGAACAGTAGAAAATGGCACTACGCATTTTAGTAGAAAATTGCAAGGCGATAGTATAGACTATGGATACAACTTAGGCATAACATATAAACCTATAGAAGATCTCAGTTTATCCGCAACATATAGATCAAAAGTTGATTTAACCGTAAAAGGGGATGGTGATTTTAAATTTGGCAATGCAAGTATGAACACACCAGCAAAAATCACTCTTCCGCTTCCAGCAAATCTAGTTTTAGCCATAGCTTATAACTATAACGCATTTACTTATATGTTTGCTTATGAGAGAACTTATTGGTCTGATTTTAAAGAGCTTGATTTTAATTACGACAAAAAGATGCCAAATGCTATGGCAAAAAAAATATTTGATGATCCGTCTCAAAGAAACTGGGATGATTCAAGCACTTATAGATTTGGTGTAGCATTTGATGCAACCACCAAACTAAGACTAATGGCTGGTTTTGCCATAGATGAAAATCCAGCCCATAGTGATAAAATGAATTTTGAGCTTCCAAATTCAAAATCTTATATATATTCAACAGGATTAAACTATAAATTTAGTCCAAAATTCGAAGTTGCTCTTGCTTACTTATATATGCAAAGAACCGATCAAGAAGTAAATTCATATACAGGAAATTATATAGGTACAGCACAAGGAACGATAAATAACGCAGATGCACAGATAGCAAATTTAACTTTTAGGTATAATTTTTAATGAAATATTTACAAGAATTTTTAACTTCTACAACAAAAGAGTGTGAATTAACAAAGCTTATAAAATGCTCACATGATGAGTCTTTAATCCTAAAACATATGACAAAAGCTTATATAAGCGGAAATGCACAAAATAGCGTGTATGACATTTTGGTTGAAATTTATGGAGATAAAAATTATGAACATTTATCGCATATAAAAGATATAAAGTCTTTGCTTGATTTAGGCTGGATAATACAAGGTTTTAACATATTTAAAACAGATAATATTTCAAAACAAATGGGACTTTTGTCGATTCTTCATACAGAAATTTCTCTTTCGCAGTCATTTCTAAAACTGCTAGAAGATGGTAGCATTACTCATGATATACCAGATTTAACAGCTTACGAGGATCATTTAGAATACTTAAAAGATCAGTTTTTATGTATAGATTTGTATTATAAACTCTCACTCATATCTCAAGGAGGAGATGCTAAAAACAGAATAATAAATCATATAAAAAATTTAGAAACCCGCATAGCAGAGCGTATAAAAATAAGCAAAATAACTCTAAATGTAGAGCAAATTTTTAAGGAAAATATGCTCTCTCATAAAGAAAAAATAATTTTTTTGGCAATTTTAAAAGAAGAATACTCTGGCGAATATGAAATTTTAAGAGATATGAATACTTTGCTTTCTTTGGTAAGTGAAAATGAATTTGAAAAGATAAAAAACCGCTCACTTTTAGAAGAAAGCTCAAAGCTTATACAAAATTCTCTTATAGACTATGATGAAATTTTAAATTTATCAGGAAATATAAGTAGAAGTTTTTTTATAAACGAAGACACTCTTCAAGAGATTATGAGACCACAAAACAAACAGCAAAATAAAAAAATAAAACTAGAAAGTATTGTAAAAGATCAAGATATTTTCGAGCTAATAGATCCAAAAACAGATATAAATGATGTAGTTTTAAATGATAAAACAAAAGAGCTTTTAGAACATATTATGCGTCAAATGGATAAAAAAGTTATATCAAGACTAAATTCTTGGGGGATAAAAAAAAGAAAAAATGTAGATGTAAAAGTTATATTTTATGGTCCTGCTGGAACTGGAAAAACAATGTCAGCTATATCTTTAGCAAAAAGCTTGAAAAAACAGGTTTTACACTTTGATTGCTCAAAAATATTATCAAAATATGTCGGAGAAAGCGAACAAAATGTTAGGAAAATATTTGACACATATAAAGAAATATGCAAAAAATCAAATAGCGAACCAGTTTTACTACTAAACGAAGCAGATCAATTTTTATCTACAAGAATAGAAGGTAGTGGAAGCGGTGCTGAAAAAATGCACAATCAGATGCAAAATATATTTTTAGAGCAAATTGAGAGATTTGAAGGTGTTTTAATAGCAACAACAAACTTTATGCAAAGCCTAGATAGTGCATTTTCAAGAAGATTTGATTATAAAATAGAGTTTAAAAAACCAAATTATGAAGAAAGACTTAGCATTTGGAGAAAAATTTTACCAGAAAATGCAAGTTTTGAAATAAACTTTGATATAAAAGAGCTTGCAAAATATGAATTAAGCGGTGCTCAAATAGTATTAGTTCTTAAAAATACGGCTCTAAAAGTCGCAACAAAAGAAGATGCGATATTTTGTATGGAAGATTTTATCAGCACGATAAAAAGAGAGCAAATTTCAGCATTTGGAGATGAAAAGAAAGTTGGTCTATTGTAAATATAAATAAACTAAAAAGTAAATTTAAGATAAAAATAATACTTTATTTGATATCATAATATTTTATGTTACTAAGTAAATATTAATAATATCAAAATAAGGAAGTATTATGAGATATATAACTATTTTTATCATATGTATAAATTTCTTAGTTGCTCAAACGCTGAATTTTGCGACATCTAAAAATGTCGGTCCTTTAAATCCGCATCTTTATAGTCCAAACGAAATGTTTGCACAAAATATGGTTTATGAGTCATTAGTAAGATATGCAGAAGATGGAAGTATTCAGCCTTGGTTAGCTAAATCTTGGGATATAAGCAAGGATGGCAAAACTTACACTTTTTACTTAAGACAAGATATTGTTTTTTCAAATGGCGAAAAATTTGACGCAAATGCCGTAAAAGCAAATTTTGATGCAATAAATCAAAATAAAGATAGGCACAAATGGCTAGAACTCTCAAACATACTCCTTGAGTGCGATAAAATAGATGATTATACAATACAATTAAAACTAAAAAATGCTTACTCTTTGACTTTAAATGAACTTTCACTAATAAGACCTTATCGTTTTATAGCTCCAAGTGCAATGATAAACGGCTCTACAAAAGATGGTATAAAAGCTCCTATTGGAACTGGTCCTTGGAAACTAGTTAGTAGCAAACTTGGAGTTAATGATGTATTTGAAAGAAATGATAGATATTATGGTAAAAAACCATCTTATGAAAAAATTATTGCCAAAGTTATACCAGATCCAAATACAAAATTTATAGCTTTAAAAACCGGAGATATAGATCTTATCTATGGCAAAGGTCAAATTTCACTCGATAGTTTTGCTTTAATGCAAAAAGACAAAAAATTTAACACAATGATATCAAAACCGCTTATAACAACAGCCATAGCTATAAATTCTAATAAATTTCCAACCAACGACATAAATATAAGAAAAGCTATAAATATGGCAGTAGACAAAGACGCTATCATGAAGCAAGTGTTTTTTAACATACAACAAAAAGCGGATTTTCTTTTTTCGCCTACAAACAAACTTACTCATATAGATGCCAAACCTTATGAATTTAATACAAAAAAAGCAAATGAACTTCTTGAAAAAAGCGGTTGGAAGCTAAAAGATGACGGCATAAGATATAAAGATGGCAAAGCGTTAAAACTAGAACTATCATATATAGGAAGCGATGCTTCTCAAAAATCTATAGGAGAAGTTTTACAATCTGAACTTAAAAATATAGGAATATTACTTGATTTAAAAGCAGATGAAAAAACGATTTTCTTTAAAAAACAAAGGACTGGCGAATTTAGTCTTATATTTAATGCAACTTGGGGAGCACCTTATGATCCACAAAGTTTTTTAGCCTCTATGAGAGCACCTTCTCATGCTGATTATCAAGCACAACTTGGTCTTAAAAACAAACAACAAATAGATGATCAAATTTCACTTATGTTAAAAACAATAGATGAAAAAGAAAGTGAAAAGTTAGTAAAAGAAATTTTAACCACACTTCACGAACAAGCCGTTTATATCCCAATAACATATGAAGTAAATACGGTAGTATCTAATAAAAAAATTGATGGTATTGAAATTTCTATTTTAAAAGACAATATTCAATTTGATAAGATATTTTTCGCAAAATGATTAAATTTATTACAAAAAGAATACTTTATCTATTTCCTTTGCTATTTGTAGTAAGTATATTTATATTTGCTCTACTTAGATTAAATGGCACAGACGCTGTTTTAAGCTACCTTGTAGCATCTGGTATAACACCAACTGATGATGCTATAGCTAGTGCCAAAGCAGCTCTTGGGCTAGATAAACCTATACTTACTCAATATTTCATATGGATAAAACAGGCAATAATGCTGGATTTTGGCTCATCATTTTTAACAAAAAGAGATGTTGCAGCCGATATGCTTTATTATCTCCCATCAACACTAAAATTAGCCGCCTTTGCACTTTTTTTAACACTTGTTATATCAATTCCACTTGGAATTATAAGCGCCATTTACAAAGATAGTTATTTTGATTATTTTACTAGAATCATATCTTATCTTGGGGTGTGTACGCCAAATTTTTGGCTAGGACTTATGCTTATAGTTATTTTTTCAGTAAAATTAGATTTGCTTCCGCCATTTGGCATAGGTTCTTTTTCGCATATGATTATGCCAGCAATTGCAATATCTTTTATGTCAATTGCAATAAATATAAGATTAATTCGAGCAAATATGCTAGAAAATAAAAACAAAAGATATATCATATATGCCAAATCAAGAGGTTTAAAAAACTATCAAATTTATATAAATTATATCTTTAAAATTTCTTTACTTCCCATAGTAACAACACTTGGAATGCACATAGGAGAGCTTATAGGAGGGGCTCTTATTATAGAAAATATCTTTGCTTATCCAGGTATTGGGAGATATGCTGTAAATGCGATATCAAATAACGACTATCCAGTTATTCAATGTTTTATAATTATGATGAGTTTTATTTTTATTATTTTAAATTTGATAATTGATATACTCTATGCTTTTATAGATCCTAGGGTTAAAAAAGGTATGGTTTAAAAATGAAAATAATCCACTATATAACTATATTTTTAGCAATTTTCATAATTTTTATAATGTTTTTTGGTTTATATCTCGCACCACATGATCCAAATTTAGTAGATTTATCTCTTAAATTTGCACCTATTTCAAAAGATCATTTACTAGGTTGCGATCATCTTGGAAGAGATCAATTTTCAAGACTGATAGCCGGTAGTTCTTTATCATTAAAATCAGCTTTTATAACACTATTTTTCATACTGGCATTAGGTATAATAATAGGCGGATTAAGCGGTTTTGTAGGCGGAAAAATAGATAATTTATTGATGAGAATTTGTGATATGTTTTTAAGTTTTCCAACAGTTGTTTTAGCTCTATTTTTAGTTGGAATTTTAGGAACCGGTCTTACTAATGTCATTATTGCCATAGCTCTAACACACTGGGCTTGGTATGCAAGAATAATAAGAAGTTTAGTTTTATCACTAAAATCAAAAGAGTATGTTTTGATAAGCAAAATAAGCGGAGCAAGTATAACTCAAAATTTTAGTAAAAATATGATAAAACCAATTATCTCTCAATGCTTTGTGCTCGCAACTCTTGATATAGGTCATATAATGCTTCACATATCAGGACTTAGTTTTTTAGGTCTTGGGGTAAAAGCTCCAACTCCCGAATGGGGAATCATGATAAGTGATGCAAAAGAGTATATTTTTTCTCATAGTGAGCTTATATTATATCCAGGACTTGCACTATTTATAACCGTTTTTGTATTTAATATGCTTGGAGATATGTTGCGCGATAGACTAGATGTTTCGGTGGAAATTCATGAAAAGCCTTAAAATTTCAAACTTAAATATAAAAAATAATGATAAAAATATCGTTTCAAATTTAAACCTATCTATAAATAGTGGAGAAATAGTAGCTCTTGTTGGCAAAAGCGGAAGTGGAAAAACACTTAGTTCAAGTGCTCTTCTTGGTTTTTTACCAAAAAATCTAAATATGAGCGGAGATTTTTATATAAATAACACAAATTTAAAAGAGTTGAAAACACATAGATACATAAGCTACATAATGCAAAATCCAGCTTCAGCGTTTCATCCAACAAAAACAATAATGGGACATGCAAAAGAAACACAAAAAGCAAATAATAAAAAATTCAATAAAGATGAAATTTATCAAGCCCTACAAACAGTTAAACTACAAAAAGATATAGCAAATTTATACCCTTTTGAGATGAGCGGCGGAATGCTCCAAAGAGCTATGATAGCCCTTGCTTTGCTTCAAGATACACCATTTTTAGTAGCAGATGAGTGCACAACGGATCTTGATTTAATAGTCCAAAGCACGATTTTAGAAATTTTATCAGACCTTGCAAGACAAAAAAATATAGGAATTTTGTTAATAACACATGATTTTGGAGTAGTAGCTAAAATAGCTAATAAAGTTTTTGTTATAGATGAAGGTAAGATAGTAGAAGAAAACAGCGTAAAAGAAATTTTTGAAAATCCAAGGCATGACATAACAAAAGAGTTAATGAATGCGCATTTAAATTTATATAAAGAGACAATATGAATAAAATTCTAGAATTAAAAAATATCTCAAAAACATATAAATCTTTCTCATTTTTTAAATCAACAAAACCAAATAAAGTATTAAAGGATATATCTTTTAGCCTGCATGAAAAAGAAGCATTAGCACTCCTTGGACAAAGCGGTAGCGGTAAAAGCACAATTGCTAAGATTATTTGTAACATTACAAAACAAGATAATGGGGAGATTTATCTTGAAGATAAAAAAGTAAATTTAAAAACGTTAAGCCAAAAAAGAGAATTTTACAAGAAAGTTCAAATAGTATTTCAAGATAGTATCTCAGCATTAAATCCTGCATTAAATATCTTCGAAGCTATAAGCGAACCACTTGATTATCTTAGTAAATTTACAAAAAATGAAAAGAAAAAAATAGTAACAAATTTACTAAAAAAAGTTCATCTTGATATAAGCCTAGATACAAAAGTATCCTTTTTAAGCGGCGGAATGGCACAAAGGGTCTGCATAGCAAGAGCTATGGCAATATCACCAAAAATCATCATTTTAGATGAGGCAACATCTTCTCTTGATATAATCCTACAAAAAGAAATAATAAATTTAATAAACGAAATGAAAAGAAAATTTAGTTTTATAATAATAACCCACGATATGAGAATTGTTAAAATGATGTGTGATAGAGTAATACTGCTTGATGATGGTAAAATAATAGAAAATTTAGAACTAAACAATAAACAAACTTTTCAAAGTAATATCGGTAGAAAACTAATATCTTCAATACTTCCAAGAAAACCTACACAATTTTATTAAAAATTCCTTATTTTGCAAATAAACTTATGATATATGCAATTTTTCATAGAAAATTTTACATTTTTTTGTTAAAATATATCTATGAGAGTTGATAAATTTTTAAATGCGGTAAATATCACTAAACGCAGAACAATAAGCGAAGATATGTGTAGAAGTGGTGTCGTAAGCATAAATGGTATGGTAGCTAAAGCTTCAAAAGATGTGAAAGTTGGTGATAAAATTTCTATTAAATTTATCACAAAAACTGACGAATACGAAGTTTTAGCCATACCAATAACAAAAAATATACCAAAAAATTTACAAAGCGAGTTTATAAAAAAGATATGAAAACTTACATTTTATCATTAGATGAATTAGATGATTTTGTTAAAAAGCTTCCAAAAGAGGGCATAATTTTATTATGTGGAAATTTAGCAAGCGGTAAAACAACGCTAACTAAAAAAATAGCACTAAATTTAGAAATTACAGACGAGATTACATCTCCAACTTTTAATATCATGCAAAGTTATGACGATATTTTATACCATTATGATATATACAATGATGGCACAAAAAAGCTTTTAGAAACTGGTCTTTTTGAAAATTTATTTGAAGATGGTTTGCATGTAGTAGAATGGGCGGATAAAAGCTTAGAAAATTTACTTAATGAAAATTCTCTAAATTATATAAAAATAACAATCACTCCTTTTGAAGACAAAAGAAAATATGAGGTAGTTCGTGCATAAATTAGAGATAAAAAATCTGCAAAAAACTATAAAAAAATCTAACATTATAAAAGATATATCTCTTAGCGTAAAAAGTGGCGAAGTTGTTGGACTTCTTGGCCCAAATGGAGCTGGAAAAACAACAACATTTTATATGATTTGTGGTCTAATACCCCCAAGCAGTGGTAATATTTTTTTAGATGATTTAGATATTACTAAAATTCCACTTCATAAAAGAGCAAAACTTGGCATTGGCTATTTGCCACAAGAAAGCAGTATTTTTAAAGATCTAAGCGTAGAAGAAAATCTTATGCTAGCTGCCGAAGTTACATATAAGAAAAATGACAAACTAATACCAAAAAAAGTTGATGAAATGTTAGAGCTTTTAAACATTGAGCCAATTCGCAATAGAAAAGGCATTAGTCTAAGTGGCGGGGAGCGTAGAAGATGTGAAATAGCCAGATCTCTCATGATAACGCCTAAATTCCTACTACTTGATGAGCCTTTTGCTGGGGTTGATCCTATTGCAGTTGCTGATATTCAAAATATCATTAAAGATTTAAGAAAACTTAATATAGGCATTTTAATAACAGATCACAATGTTAGAGAAACACTTGCGATATGCTCTAGAGCTTATGTCATAAAAGATGGCTCACTACTAGCAAGCGGATCATCACAAGAAGTTGCCAACAATGAAATGGTTAGAACTTACTATCTAGGAACAGAGTTTAAACTCTTATAGATATGCTTCGTCAAAGCCAAACTCTTGGACCAAAAGCAAAGCTAAATCACACACTACAAAGCTGGTTGCCAATTTTACAAGCAAGCAGCGAAGATTTAAAAGAAACTCTTGAGCCATTAGTTAGCGGAAACCCTTTTGTAAGCATAGAAGCAAATCCAAAATCTATAAGAAAAAAAACTTTTTTTTCCACAAATACTAAAAACTCCACAACAGACAATATAGAATCCCTTTGTATATATGAAAAAAGCTTATATGAAAAACTTTATGAACAGATAAACAAGCCGCTTTTTCCTACTCAAAAATCACAAAATATTGCTTATAAAATCATAGAATGCATAAATAACGAAGGATATTTTGAAGAAGATAGCGAAATTTATAAAGAGTATTCAAAAGACGAAATAGAAAACATAAGAGCTAGATTTAGCCTACTTGAGCCAACTGGGGTTGGTGCTAGAAACTACAAAGAAAGTTTTTTATTTCAACTTGAAGATATGCAAATAGATAGTGAGCTTTATGATATTTGCACAAAACTTATAGAAAATTTTGAAAATCTTGAAGAATTTGTAAATTTAACTAGATATTCGCAAGCCATGAATATAATAAAAAAATTTAAAAATCCCCCAGCTATTGAATATCTAGAAAATCAAATGCAGGCAATTTCAGATATTATAGTTACAAGCTCAAGCGATGGCATACAAGTTAGTATAAATGATGATTATTACCCAAAGATAGTTATAGAAAATGAATATATAAATAACGACAATGAGTTTATAAGCTCTCGTATAAAAGAGGGGTTAGATTTAATAGACGCACTTGAAATGCGTAAATCCACACTTTATAAAATAGGACTTATGATTATAGAATATCAATACGATTATTTTATAGGTGGAGATATAAAACCAATGAGGCTTAAAGATATTGCCGTTGATTTAGGAAGAAATCCATCTACCATATCTCGTGCTATAACAAATAAATTTTTATCTTCTCCTAGAGGAACTGTGCCATTAAAGTTATTTTTTGCAGGAGCAGCTAGCGAAGAGGTTTCAAATGTCGCTATAAAAGAATTTATACAAAACGCAATCCTAAGCGAAAACAAGAAAAAACCACTCAGCGATCTTGCCCTACTCGAAATGGCTCAAAAAGAATTTGATGTAAATTTAGTTAGAAGAACTATCACAAAATATAGAAAATCTCTAAATATAGGCTCTTCTAGCCAAAGAAAAAAGCTCTACGCTATCACGCACTAATGAAGTTTTCTTGCTCTTTAAAGTATGGTTTCAATGCATCATATGCTTTTTGAATATTTTCAAATTTTTCTCTATATGAGTTTTGAATTTCCACAGGTTTGTTTTGATGTCTATCTGGATGATAAAGCTTTATAAGACTTAAATAACTAGATCTAACAGTCTCGCTATCATCTGTCTTTTCGCAACCCAAAATTTCAAAATACTCTTCTAGCAAATTTGCAAGTGCTTTAAATCTTTTTATAAATTTACTTGATTGTCTAACTTTAATCTCTTTTTTAAATTTAGCAAAAGATTTTTCATCATAATTGCAATCTATTGTATAATTAAATATCTCTTTTGTGTTAAAAAACATATCAAGCATATCTAGAGATTCTTCATTTTGTATATTTAGTGTAATGATATTTTCAAATTTATCAAATTTAATTCCCCACTCATTGCAACATTGATTTATATAAGAAATGAAAAAATTATCACTATTTTTTATATTTAAAGTTACTTCGCTATTTTTAAAATTTGCCTCTATTAAGACCACTGATTTGAGTGTATTTTGCTGGATTAAGCTTAATTTTATAGTAGAAAATTCGCTCATCTTAAAATCAAAACTTTTATTATGGTATTTTTTATACATATTTTGTAAAAATTTAAAGAAATACTTTCTTTGAACTTTCTCGCTCTCATCATAAAAAGATATTATTTTACCTTTATTGCCAACACTTTTTTTAAAATTTTTCTTAATCATTGATTGTAGCTGAGAAAACACGCTGCTATCATCTGTATTTATAGAAATAGACTCTAAAGTTTGAATTACATTCATAAAAGCTCTCCATCGCAAAATTACATAATCACTAAAGCAAATAGCGTTCCAATTTGACATATTTTTTATATTATAAATTTAAATATACAACAAAACTAAACTTTCAAAGCCTTTTTAACATAATCACTAGCCATTTCTATACTCCAAGCTGGCTCCCAAACTAGTTCGATTTCGCACTCTTTTACACCAATTGTTTTTAAAACAGCATCATTTACCCAAGTTAGTATAAGTTCATGCAAAGGGCAAGATTTTGTAGATAAAGTCATGACAATTTTTGCTTTTTCATTATCAAATAAAACTTCATATATAAGCCCTAATGATACGATATCAAAACCAATTTCTGGGTCAACTACGCTTTTTAAATTTTCATAAATTTCATCAATTTTATTCATATCTATCTCAACTAAATTTTATATATTTAAAAATATTTACCATATTGATAATTACACATATAACGCTCATAAAAAGAAATAATGCTACCATATATTTTAAATTTAAAACAGCCAAAAAAACTGAAAAAATATTAAAAAATAGAGAAATGTAGGCCAAATTCTTATTTATCATATCTTCTAGCATAGGAACTTTTTTCTTGCCAACAAAAGGCGAAACATAATGATACCAAACCAAAAAAGGCACTATTTTATAAAGATGTCCCACTATAAAAGCATATAAAAACCCATACGTTAAAGCAAAAACAAAACTATTTTTTTCATATAAATAAAGAACTATGGCTAGAAATAAAAACAAAAAACTAAATATTATATTTAAGTTCCAATAATCATAATTCCTCCTAACCCTATTTTTAAGTATTAAAATAACTTGAACTACAAAAAAAGCTAAGCTGATATATAAAAATATTTCAGCCAATTTTAAACTAAAAGTTAAGTTAACACCAATACATAAAAACACAACAAAAGATATTTTGTAGCATAAAAAACTATTTTTATGAGATAGTGTAAACATAGGTATTAGCACACTTGATGCACCTAGAATGATTAAATATATAAATCCTAAGACAAAATAAATATGATAATAAAATAAAACTTCTATATCTAGATTTATACTTCCACTTACTGCCAAAAGTAAAAAAAATCCAGTTAACACACCAATTAATAAGAAAAAACCGCCTACAAAAAATGTTAAATATGCATAATTTTTTACTTTAGCATTTTTAAAACTTAGTAAATAACTAATACAAAAAAATACTATGCTTAAAAATAAAACTATACCTCCAGAATACATAAAAGCAATATTTTCAATAAACATTCCATAAGAAAACAAAACTATGGAAAATGCATAAAATATAAAATTTAAAAAAGCAAACTTTATGCTATAAAAATCCTTTTCAAGAATAACAGAAGTTAACTGATAAAGTGCTCCAATTATAACACTAATTACAAAACCAACCAAATAAATATGAAAAAATGAAGCAGTATGGAAAGATAAAAATGAGCTAAAGTCTACATTAAAATAAACAAAAATACTCAAAAAAAGATAGCTTAAACCTAGTATTAAATATCCGCCGACAAGTTTAAATGGAGGCACAAAAGTTTTTATCATCATATTTTAACCGTGACAAACTTGATTTATATCGTAAGTTTTTGGCGTTACTCCCTCTTTTAAACTAAAAATAATCTTAACAAAACCACTTTTTAAATCTTCTTTTTCATAATCAAATTCATAACTTATTTTTGGAATAAGTCCCACTGGAAATTTATGATTTATCATAATTAGTTTTGTAAATTTATCTTTTATCAAATTTAAGCCAGCCATCGCGTTTACCATTGGTCCAGGAGGAGTTAGGGCTGTGCTATCAAATCCGATAAACCTGATACCATTTTCAATTTTTTCATAAAAATCAACGTTAGAACCAAAAACTTCAATCAAATTCCAATCTTTAAAATTTTCACTCATCTAAAATCCTTTTTATTTTAATTTTTAGGATTTTAACATAATACTTGTCCTATTTTATTGATTTTAATCAAAATATAATATAAAATTATTTTTGCATTACTCCCAAACACACTCTTTATTTATTTCTACATACTCTTTTAAGCTTTCAAAAGGGGTATATTCCCCCTTATAAGCCAAACTTGGACAATCTTTCACATAAAAACCTAGATAAATCCAACGAAGATTATTTACTTTTGCTAATATTATTTGCCTAAGAAGTGAAAATTTACCCAAGCTGTACCAAGAATAATCAGGATCATAATAGCAATAAATCGAACTTATGCCATCGTTTATAAAATCTATCAAATCTACACAAATAAGTTTTTCGCCATCATAGTAAGAAATTTCTTTACCAAATTCCCCTGCTCCATCTACATAAAGTTCATAATATTTTTGATAACTAAGCTCGTAAAATTTCCAATCTTTTTTGCTGCTCATATACATATGATATTTACTATAAAGCCTTAAATGCTCATCATCACAAAGTGGTGCTGAAATGTAAGAAAGTGTATTTTTATTGCGTTTTATTGCCTTTTTTGCACTCTTTGTAAAATTAAAATTTTTAGCATCTATTCTTATACTAATACATTCATTGCAATTTTCACATATAGGCTTTGAATAATATCTTCCAAAACGCCTATATCCATGTTGAGTTAGTGTTGAGTTTAAATCAAAACTAGCATCAAAAACATATTTATAGGCACTTCTTGAGGCTTTGGCTTCAAGATATGGACAAGGTGAACTAAGTGTGCAAAAATCAATGCTTATCATATCTTTTTTATGTTGTTATATCCTGCGTATTTTAAAAACTCGTCTTTTAAGTCGTCTAATTTATCTTGATGACTTTTTAAGTCATCTTCATCTTTGAAAATATCTTTAAATTCATCTCTATTTGGATTTTGTCTTGGTTTTTTTGTCTTTTTTGGTACTAAATTTACATCTTTTTGCAACTCTTTTCTAATCTCTTTTAAACTATCAAAAAAATCATTCATTATCACTCCTATGCTTTTTTAAAGCTGCCCCTATAACCGCTATTAGCTCATCTTTATTTTTATTTTCTTCATCTATTGTGTTTTCTAAAATAGATTCTAAGTTTTTCTCAACATACGAAGTATCAAAAAACCCTCTTCTAAATTCTCTTCTTTTTGATATTGTTAGCAAAAATGGTATGATTGTTTTAACACCTTTTATAGTAAATTCATCTAAAGCACGCTCTAACTTATTTACAGCCAAATCATAACTACTTGAAGTAACCATAAGCTTCGCAAGAAGTGAGTCGTAAAATGGCGGTATAGAATAATCCTTATATATATGACTATCGACACGAACAGATGGCCCAAGAGCTGGATAATACTCTTTAATACTTCCAAGTGCTGGTGTAAAGTTTTTCCAAACATCTTCAGCTGTAATTCTAGCTTCTATAGCAAAACCTTGCGGTTTTATATCACTTTGTTCAAGTTCTAAAATTTCTCCATTTGCAATGCGTATTTGCCTAACTATGAGATCAACGCCTGTTATTTCCTCTGTTATGCCATGCTCTACTTGAATTCTTGTATTCATCTCCATAAAATAAAAATTATTATAATCATCAAGTAAAAATTCCACCGTTCCAACATTTGAATAATTTACCGCCTTAGCAGCAGAAACAGCCGCAACACCCATAACTTTACGCAAATTTTCACTTATAGTTGGACAAGGTGCGATTTCTATAATCTTTTGATGTCTTCTTTGGATTGAGCAATCTCTTTCACATAAATGTATAATATTTCCGTAGTTATCCCCCAAAATTTGAAACTCAATGTGTCTTGGATTTACAACTAATTTTTCCATAAAAACTTCATCATTATTGAAGTATTTTAAAGCCTCTCTTTTGCAAGACTCATAGGCATTTTCCATATTGCTTTCATCCCAAACTTCCCTTATGCCACGACCTCCGCCGCCGCCGCTTGCTTTTAATATAACAGGATAGCCTATCTTTCTAGCATACTCTTTTATGGTTTGCATATCTTCGTGATTTAATGGCTCAGTACCAGGAACAACCGGAATTCCATTTTTTTTCATAAGATATCTAGCGATATTTTTATTTCCCATTTTCCTTATAACATCAGGACTTGGTCCTATAAATATAAGTCCTGCGTCTTCAACTTCTTTTGCAAACTCATAATTTTCACTTAAAAATCCATATCCTGGATGTATAGCATCAGCCCCGCACTCTTTTGCGGCTTTTACTATAGCTTTTGCATCCAAATACCCCTTTATAGGATCTTTGCCCATACAAATTGTCTCATCTGCAATTTTTACATGCAAACACTCTCTATCAGGCTCAGTAAAAATAGCAACAGAGTCCATATGTAAATCCTTGCAAGCCCTAACAATGCGAACCGCTATTTCACCACGATTTGCTATAAGTATTTTCTTTATCATCTCCTACCTTAAATTTATTAATTAATTATAGCTGTTATAATATCATAAAATATCTAAAATAAAAAAAATACTTAAATTCTTAAACCAATTTGTTAAATTTAAGAATAAATTTGATATAATACGCATTCTGTTTATATTTATGCGCCCTTAGCTCAGCTGGATAGAGCATTTGATTGCGGTTCAAAAGGTCAGAGATTCGAATTCTCTAGGGCGTACCATATTAATTATAAAACTATCTAAGCGTAAATTTAATCGGCACTTCAAAAGTAGTATCAGCTTTTATCTTTGGAAATTTATGCTTAACTTTGTTTATAACAGATAAAACCGTATCATCTAAAATTTTATGCCCCGAAGATTTAGCAACCTTTAAATTTGCAACATCGCCATTTTTATGATATGTAAATTCAATAACTGCAACACCTTGTTTTCTCATCCTTCTAGCGGCTCTTGGATAGTTTTTTTGTGCTTCTTTTGCTATGATAGCTTGAATTTGAGCACCGATATCTGCTTTTTCGTTAGCACTTAAACTTTGAGTTGTATTTTCCCCGGTAATAGCACTTGAAGCTATTTTATTTGAGTTTGGATTATAGGCATTATATCCGCTATTTGCAGTTTCTTTTTGCTCATTTATTTGTTTATTTTCTACTTTTTTATTTTGTTGTTGAACTTTTTTTTGTTTTTTAACCGGTTTTGGTTTTTCTTTTTTTATAACCTTGTCTATCTTTTCTTTTTTAACAACCTCAACAATCTCTTTTTCTTTAATGATTTCTTCAACCTCTTTTACAACTTCGACTATCTCTTCTTTAGGTTCTACTACCTCTTTTGCAATCTCTACATCTTCAACTTGCTCTATAGGTTCAACATTTTTTACAGGAGGAGCGTCATTTAACCCACCGCCTATTTCAAAAAACTCTAAATCAATCTTAGTTATATTTATAGGATTTACTTTTTTTATATCTGGTTTATAAAATAAAATAGTATAAATAAGGCATATATGAAATAAACCACTAACTATAAAACCTATAAAAAAACCATTAATCTCTAACTTGCGTTGCGATTTTAAAATTTTCATGTTTATTTAACTTTAAAATATCTATAACTCTAACAAAACTTTCAAATTTAGCATCTTTATCACTTTTTAAGATAATAGGAGTTTGTCTATCTATACTGCTTAGCTCTTTTTGAAACTCTTCTTGAGAGAGAATTTTATCATTTAGATAAATAGTGCTATTTGAGTCTATAGAAATAGTTATAATGTCTGTATCTTTTTCTAAACTTCCACTTTTTGACTTTGGCAAATCTATATTTATATTTCCTTGAGCAATGAATGTTGATATGCTTAAAACCATACATAAAAGCACTAGCATAATGTCTATTAAAGGTATAACATTAAGACCATCTTTTTTAATGCTGTTTCTTTTCATCTATTGTTATACCTTGTAAGAATAACATCAACTTTTCTACCAAAAGCGTTATATATCATAAGTGTTGGAATTGCGACTATCAAACCCATAGCAGTTGCTTTTAGCGCTAAACTCATACCCACCATTACAGCACTTGCATCAACACCTCCTGCTAAACCCATCTCATAAAAAGTTATTATTATGCCTATAACAGTTCCTAACAAGCCTATATAAGGAGCATTTGAATATATAATATACATTAAAGTTAAATTCTTTGTAAGTGCTATTTCTAACTCATCAGCGCTGTCATAATCCTCAAATTTAACCTTAGAATAAAAATACAACCTCTCAACCGTATAAAGCATAACTAAAAAACTCATAAAACCAAGAAGTCCTATGATAAAATAATCAAGATACTCTTTTAAAAATTCCATCCATTTCCTTTAAATTTAAATATGCCCCTTTGGAAAGCGGGGCATAAAATTAGTAAAACTTACTTAATATATTATTAGAATTTATAACTTACATTTAACTTAATATTTCTTCCTTCTTCCCAATCAATACCTCCAACTTTAGCTGAAGAGAAATCAAGCGTTCTTTGATTGTGCGAAGCATATGTTTTATCAAATATATTATAAACCCCGAAATTTAACTCAAGTCCTTTAAATTTACCACTATTAGGAACCCAAGTAGCATACACATCATGAACTGCATATCCTGGTTTATCAATCTTTTGATCCGTTCCATCTTTATACTCATCTATTCCAGTAAATGCTATAGTATTCCAACCTATAAACATATCCAATGGTGAAACAAAATACTCGGCATTAAAAGTTATCTTATCTCCGGTATCTCCATATGCTAGAGTTGAGCCATAAACTGATTTGCCTCCTCTACCCGCTTTTTTAGCAAGTTCTGCAACATCATAATCAGTATTTTGAGATGAGTAACTAGCGCCAAGAGTTAAATTTTCTATAAATAGCTTAGCAGCTAACTCATAACCTTTTATTGTAGCATCTCCGGTATTTAGTCTAGTAGAATAAGCACTACCTGGCTCTGACATTTCTGCTATTAAGTTTTCATAATCAGTATAAAAATATTTCGCACTTAAACTTATATGAGAGTTATCGCTTATATCAGCCATATATCTTAAGCCTACTTCATAAGCATCGCCAGTTTCTGCATCTAGTGGTGCATCATAAGCAGCTTTTGCATTTTTATCATTTAGTCTTATACCCTCATATACATCTGGACCACGGAAAAGCTTAGCATAACTTGCATACATACCAAGACCAAATTCTGTTTGATAATCTACAAGAATAGCTGGCGATACCTCATCCCAGTCATAGTTTGATCTACCATTTGGATCACCTTTTTTACCGCCAATTGTTTCTAGTTCATAGTAATCAAACCTAACACCAGGAACTATGGTAAGTCCTCCATATCTCATTTGATCTTCTATAAATAGCGATAAACTCGTTGTTTCATCATCAGGCACGCCTATGGAATTTCCTGTTGTTTTTGCGGCTTTTGGATTTCTTTTTGTATCATTATAAGATGATGATGTGTAGTATTCAGTACCATAAACTAGCGTATGATCTAGTGAGCCTGTTTCAAATTTGGTTTTATTTATAACTTTTGTACCAAATGTTTCAACACCTGTATTTATACCAAATTTATCATTTTTTGTCATATCAAGGTTATGATCTGTATAATAAGCATTGATATCTAAATCAACATAGTCATTTGGATTATATGTATAATTTAAAGTAAATGTATCTCTTAAATATTCACTTTCTTTTAAATTTCTAAGACCTGTTTTATTATCTATACCGCCTGGCCATTCAGCTTTCATTGGATAGTTTCCTTTATACTCCATATGCTCGTAACTACCCTCTAATCTACCATAATCCCCAAGCCTCGCACCTAGTTTTAATAAATAATTATAATCATCTCCATCTCCGCCTATTTTTCTTCCATCGCCATCTTCTCCAAAATCATAACCTCTATGGTTAAAATAACCCAAAAAGTCAAACATTCTATCTTCATCAGCACCATACAAAGTTATGCCTTGCGAAAAAGAATCATTATTTGAGGCATAGCCCATATTTAATTTAGCCCCTATTATCTCATCGTCTTCAAGCAAATCAGCAGCATCAACTGTTTTAAAAGCAACACTACCACCCATAGCGCCACTTGTTCCAACAACACTATGAACACCAATTCCAACATCTACTGATTTTATGATTGATGGATCTATCAGCAAGTCTGCGTTATGATGAAAGGTATTTCCTTTTTGTCTAGCACCATCAATTGTTACATTTAAACCTCTATCATTCATACCGCGCATATATATTTTTTGATTATAACCATTTGTTCCGCTCATATAAACACCTGGTATATCTCTTAAAACATCTTTGATTAAAGTAGCATTTCTAACATTTACTTTGTATGCATCTACATTTTGATTGTTTGTAACCGAACTGCTAACCTCGATAGTATCAAGGCTTACCTTATCTTGAGCAAAAACATTTCCAACTAAAAAAAATGTTGCTATGATTGAAAAACTTTTCTTTTTCATCTTTATCCTTGTAAAATTATTTAAAAAATAAAAAATATATATTTTTTATTAGCCGGAAGTTTATACTATATTAACTTAAATACTAATAAATATTGATAATTACATTCATTATATAATTTATAAAATATTTATGAAGGGTGGAGTGTTATAATCTCATTTAGTACAAATTTTTGCTAGTCATAAAATTTACTAGCAAAAATTTTATATTGATATTTTGTTTTAATTGATTGTTAAATATTATGGATATCTTAGTGCTTCTTCTAAATCTTTTATCATTAAATCCATAGCAGTTATACCGCCCTCACTTAAATACCACACACTTGGATTTAAATAAAATATGTTACCATTTTTATGGGCTTTTGTTTTATTTATAAGCTCATTATCCATAACACTTTTTGCAAGTTTTGCACCTTTTTTTGATATAGCACTATCTCTATCAAGCACAAATATATAATCAGGATTTAGTTTTAAAACAAGCTCAAAAGAAGAATCATTACCATGCGTTGTTTTGGCATCTAAAACAACATTTTCAAAACCTGCATCAGTTGTTATCATCGCACATCTTTTTTCATTTCCAAGTGTATTAAAGCTAGAACTGCTAACAAGCCCTAATATAGCAGTTTTTCCACTTGCTTTTTCTTTAATATCTTTCAACCTTTTTTCAAATTTATTAAATTTATCATTTGCAAAATTCTCTACACCAAATATTTTTGAAATTGTATTTACATTCTCTCTTACGCTATTAAAAGTCCCGTTTTTATAGTCTATGCCAAGATATACAACTGGAGCTATTTTAGAAAGCTTATCATATTGCGAAGCAAGTCTAGTTCCTATAAATATAATATCTGGCTCACTACTCATCAAAGCTTCTAAATCCACCTCTTTTACACTCCCGATATTTTTGATATTCTTATCATCATTGTATTTGCCTAGATAATACACTTTTTGGGCTTTTGTTAAGCCAACTACATTTGAGCCAAATCCAAGAGCATCGATAGTATCAAGTGAAGCCATATCAGCAACTGCTACTCTTTTAGGATTTTGTGGGACTTTTATGGTTGTTTTTTGACTCGCGGCATTAAGACTAACAATCTCAATTTCCTTAGCATTTAAACTATATGCAAATAAAGCTATCAAACTAATGATGGCAACTTTTTTAGATATTTTTAACATTTTTTCTCCTTTAACAATAAACACATAAAGGTCTACCCTTTATATCAAATATTTCAAAATCAACATTATAAAGTTCAGATAAATTTTGTTTTGTCATTACCTCATCTACTTTTCCAAACTTAGCTACTTTCCCATCTTTAAAAGAGCATATATAATCGCTATAATATGCCGCTAAATTTAGCTCATGAAGAACCATTATGATGGTTTTTCCCATATTTTTTGACAAATATGATATATTTTTCATAGTTTGTATAGAGTGATAAATATCAAGATTATTTGTAGGCTCATCAAGTAAAACATACTCGGTATCTTGCGCTATAACCATAGCTATGAAAGCTCTTTGTTTTTGCCCTCCGCTAAGTTCATCTATATATTTATCAGATAAATCATAAAGCTCCATTGATGAAATTGCTTCATCTACTTTTTGAAGATCTTCTTTAGTCAGCCTACTGCCACTATATGGAAATCTTCCAAAACTTACAAGCTCTTTTACGCTAAGCTTTATATTTATATTATTAGTTTGAGAAAGTATAGCCAGATGTTTTGCGATATCTCTACTTTTCCATTTTGATATATCCTTTCCTTTAAACTCAATTATTCCCTCATCTTTTGATATAAGCCTAGAAATCATACTCATCACAGTTGATTTACCAGCTCCATTTGGTCCTATAAATGATGTAATCTTTCCTTTTGGTATATCAATACTCACATCATCAACTACGGTTTTATCGAAATACGATTTTGATAAATTTAATATTTTCATAATTTTCCCTTACTTATTATCAACAAATACATAAAATAAAGTCCGCCTATTACACTTATAAAAACTGATATTGGCACACTTAAAACAAAAACATGTTCGGTAATGCTTTGAGCAATCACCAGTATAATAACGCCAAATAATATACTTCCAAGTATTAAATAACTATGTTTATAAGTTTTAAAAAGACCTCTTGAAAGATTTGCTATAATAAGCCCAAGAAACGATATAGGACCAACAAGAGCAGTAGCAACAGCTATAAAAAGCGTTATACCAAGCAAAAGTCTTTTTATGCTTTTATCATAATCCACACCTAAATTTATAGCCTGTTCTTTCCCTAAGCTAAGCACATCTAAAAGAGTTAAATCTTTATAATAAATAAAGCTCAAAATAGCGGTTATAACAATTGCCATAAATAAAATATCGCTATTTACATTATTAAAACTAGCTACAAGTGAACTAAGCAAAGTATCGTATTCATTTGGATCCATAATTCTAACTATTGAATTTTGAAAAGATAAGAAAAATGTAGACATAACGGTTCCAGCAAGCAAAACATAAAGAACATTATAACGAGTTATTTTAAAAAGATAACTATATACAAAAGTAGCAATAAAAGCCATCAAAACAAGATCTATAGCAAAATTTACAAATTTATTTACAACTAAAAAACTACTACTTCCAAGAAAAAACACTGCTGCAGTATGTATAAGCAAATATAGTGAGTTCATACCAAGAAGGCATGGTGTAACAATGGTATTTTTTATAATAGTTTGAAATATTAGCGTTGCAACACCTATACAGTATGCACACAAAAGCATAGCTAGTAATTTTGGCACTCTTATACTCATAGCAAATTCAAAAAATTTAAAATTAACATTATAAAACATAAAAAAAATAGATGAAAAAATGCTTAAAACCAGCAAAATGATAAGCTTTAACGAAGATGACATACTTTTCAAGACTTATCCTTTTTTATGCTAATTTGACTAAAGCAAGAATTTGCAAAAGCAATTATGTTAAATTTTCCGCCATTTAATTTTATAATTATAAGAACTATAAAAATAATACTTCCTAAAATACCGGAAATAAGCTCTATTGGTAATTCATAAGGCGACATTATAACTCTTCCTAAAATATCGCAAATCAAAACAAAAACAGCACCAAATAAAGCTGTATCAACTATAGTTCCTTGTAATTTATCTCCTTTAAACATTCTAATTAAATTTGGAACTATCAATCCTATGTATGATATAGAGCCTACTACCACAACAACAGAAGCTGTTAGCATAGCTGATAAACTAAGTCCTAAAAATAGCACTACATTATAATTTACTCCTAAATTTTTTGAAAAATCTTTACCCATTCCGACTATATTAAAATAATTAGCAAAAATAAAAGCCAAAACAACAAGAGGCAAAGCAAGATAAAGTATCTCATATCTTCCTTTTATAATAAGAGAAAAACTACCCGTAATCCAAGTTGAAAGTGCTTGAACCATATCATATCTAAACGCAAAATAATTTGTAATGCCGCCAATTACATAACCAAACATTATACCAACAAGAGCCACCATAACCGCATCTTTAAATTTAATAGCTTGTATAAAAGCTACATATATCCAAGTCCCAATCATAGCCGTTGCAAAGGCAAAAATGGCTCTTTGAAATATAGTTGAGCTTGGAATAAAAATAAGAGCTAAAAGTATGCCAAACTGGGCTGAAGCTATAGTTCCGCCAGTTGTTGGTGATACAAAATTATTTTGACAAAGCTGTTGCATTATAAGACCTGCAACACTTAATGCTATACCGCTAAGAATAATAGCTAAAAGCCTTGGCAACCTAGATACAAAAAGCACTTCAAGATGCTCTCCATTTAAAATTCCTTTCATATCTACATCTAAAACACCTATAAAAATAGAAAAAAAGCTCAAAATGATTAGTAAAAAGAGTAGAACTATAGTAGAACGCAATATTTTCCTTGATATTAATTTTGATAACCATTATAACAATTTATAAATTAAATTTATTTTAAAAATTATTAGTTTAAAACCCTCAAAAAAACAACTTTAAAAATTTTAAAATGTTTAAATTTTAAAACCTTTTTAACACATTTTTTTGTATAATTCACATTTTTACACATTAAGGTTATAATACAAAAAATGAAAAATATATTTGCATTACTTTTAATATTTATAAATTTATCATTTGCTTATGAAAATATCACAATTGAAGATGGATATAGCTTTATATATAAAGATAATAATTGTAGCGATGAGACAAATTCAACCCAAATTTACATAAATTATTATGATAAAAATAACAATTTAGATGGTAAAAATAACAAATATTATGGGCATATTTTTACACAAGGAAATGTATATACTTTTTCAGATGTTACGCCAAAAGAAGACGAAAATAAAACTATTTTTAATATCAAAACCAAAAATATATCAGTAAAAGCAAATGTTATAAATGATCGTTTTGAAGGCGTAATTAAGCTAAATAACACAACACAAGATATAAATGCCTCTCTTGATAAAAAGTATTCTCTTATAATGATAACAGCAAAAGCAAATTTCGAACAAATCTCTCAACGAGATTTTATATTTAAAAAAAGCTTTGTTTATGATGCTATAGATTTTAAAGATCAAAACTCTTCTCAAATGCGATTTAAGATGGCAAATTTATTAAAAAATAGCTATTTAGATGAATTGTCAAATTGGTATAACGAATTTTTTGCATCAAATAATGTAAATTTTAACAGCCCTACTTTTATAAGATATAATAACAATTTAGAAAATATCTACTATAAAAAAGGCAATTTGACCGTATTTTTAACAGATGAATATTTTTATAGCGGCGGTGCTCACGATAATACAAGCAAACAATATGAAGTTAATTATAAAGAAAAAAAACTTGAATTAAGCGACATTTTAAAAGATGTCCATGATCAAAACTTAATTTCTATGATTTGGGATAAAGTAAAAGTTTATGCATATATAAAACAAAACGATCTTGAAATTTCAAAGAATTTTTCAATATCTCCTTATGGCATTACTTTTGTGTATAATCCTTATGAGATCGGTCCTTTTTCTGCTGGAATCATAGAAGCGTTTTTTAAATTTAGCGAAATTAAACCATTTTTAAAAGATGAATTTTTAAGTATATTATAAAGCTATTCAAACAATACAAACGGCAATTCTAAGGTATTTTTTATTATATTAAACGGCGTTAATAATGTGTCTTGCAGAATTTGAGTTGAATACTTTGGCTCATCCATAGTTCCACTTATTTTTATAACTGTTGATATTGTTCTTTCCTTTCCTAGTATAATCTGATTTACAAGCGGGATTTTATTTATAATACTACTTGCGTCTTTTAAAAGTTTTAATTCTAAATCTATATCTATTTGTTTATTACCTAAATTTATAATGCCTCGCCCGCCTATGTCAGCACTGGTTCCAGTTAAATTTATGGCTTTAAAATTCAGTATATCGCCATTTCTATTAATGTAAATTTTGCCACTATTTACGGTAAATCCATCTGAATTAAAATCAGGAGTTTTAAAAACTAGCAACGAAGGAATTGTGTTTAAAAATGTAAGAAGTTGATGATAAAATATATAATCTTTTAAATATGTGTCTTTTAGAATAATCTCGGCATTATAGTTTTTTACATTTCTGCCAAGCAAATGCAAATCAAATTTACCACCTTCAAAACTTTTAGAACCAAACAAGGAATTTAAAAATTCTCCATTTAATTTAGTAGCATTCAAAATAAGCTTATCATTATTTGATATTAAATGGAAATTTCCGTTATCTTTTTTAGCTAAAAGCTCTATATTTTTACCTTTTATATCGCCACTATAGCTATCAAATGGTATAGTTTTATTAAGATCAAGCAAAATCAAATTTGAATTTTGTGCATTGATGTGAACGGGTAATTCATCAGAACTATTTTCATCGTTATTTGCACTATCTTGGTATATAAAATCAAGATTTTTTAAATTTATATCCAACAAATCTTTTTTATATGAAAAATTAAAAAAATCACTTTTTGAATAACCTTTTACATAATCTTTTGATACTATAAATTTAAAACTATCCATATCGTATTTTGTGCCATCTTTTTTAATAAACGGAACATCAAAAATTACATTTTGAGCACTTATATCAAAATCTTCAAAATCTTTGGTTTTTATATCCAAATTACTGCCACTTTTTATACCTATATCATTTAAAAGCGAGCTATATTGCACTACATCTGATAAACTTTGTATATTTATTAAATTTAAATCAGATAAAATAATCTTAGTATTTAACTCATTTATATCTAAAATTGTTGCGTTTTTTTCAAAATTCATATCTATATGAAGTGGTTTTTGTTCAAATTTTACTATGGAATTTTTTTCATTTGCTTTTATATCTAGGTTGCAAATAGCTTCAAATTTAGCACTATTTTTATCTATATATATATCTCCATTTAAATTTTTAGCATCTAAAAAACTATTTGATAGATGAGAATTTTCAATTCTAACTAAAGAGTTATTTTCTAGGATTATTTTGGCATACTTACTAAAAAACGGCGATTTGGATATGTTTATATCTGCATTTTTAAGCTCAAATACACCGCTAGCTTTAGTTAGCAAGTTTTTAAAAGTTATATTTAGATATAAATCTGTTTTTAATTCACCTTTTTTTTGAATTATTGGAATATTTATATCATAAGCTTTTAGTATATCTTGGACTTTTTCATCAAGCAAAGAATCTGTTTTTATATTTATGTCTATATTTGTATTATTGCCAAATAAATCATTTATAGCTACGCTTGAGCCATCCAGTGATTTATCGTAGTATTTTGGATTGTTTAAAACAAAAGATAAAACTCCGTTTTTTAAACTAATATTTACATCATCTACATTAACTTCTTTTACACTCTTATCAAATTTTATTTTTAAATCTTTAGCATTTGCACTTCCTTCTATGTAATCAAAATGCATATTTTTATTTTTCAAATCCATCATACCGCTAAGATTTTGTATAAAATATTCTCTAGCTATAATATGACCATATATCCACTCTTTTACCTCTTTATCTATCCATTTATTCTCTTCTATCTCTCTCATAAGGCCTTTTAAAGAAGTTGCATAAACATTTGAAAAATTATAATATAGCTTATTTTTTTGCACTCTTAATCTCAAATCACCATTTACCTCATGCGAAACAAATGTTCCCTTGAAATCATAATCATAACTTTTGCCATCAAGCACTCCTGTACCACAAATAGTTGCATTAAAATCTTTAAGAGCTACCTCTTTTGTATCTATTATGATTTTATCGCCTTTTGTATCAAAAGAAGCATTTAATCTAACATATGGCATATCTACAAAAAACAGACCATCTTGAAAAACCATATCAAATTTCAAATCACCATAATGCAAATTTTCTACAACAATGCTAGAAAATAATGAATTTAATAGATTTATTTTTCTTGTTAAATTTAATATATCTATGTCGCTTGAAAAATCTTTATCATTGTTTTGAGTATTTATTTGTATATCTTTTGTGGCTAAAATAAGTTTTTTATCTAATTTTATATATAATTGACCAATATGAAAAGTTTTGAAATCCAAATTTTGGATATTTATACCACTTTTCAGAAAATAAAAAAGGACAAATATGGCAAACAAAAGAACAATAAAAAAAATGGTTATTTTTTTAAAAATGCTAGAAATTGTTCTCATAGTTTTCCTTTTTTTACTACTCTACCTTAGCAGACCAGTATATACAAGCAAAGTTGTATTTTTACCGCAAGGTAGTATAAGCACGATTATAACATATTTACAAGACAGAAATTTCAATCTAAGCAAAATAGATAAATTTTTTTTAGCCATGATTGGGCAACCTCAATCAGGCTGGATAGATATCGGCGAGACAAAGCTTAGCAAATACGATTTCTTATACAAACTTACAACAGCAAAAGCAGCTATGAATGAAATCACGCTTATACCGGGCGAAACAACTGTTGTATTTTTAAATTTACTATCAAAACAACTAAATTTAAACTTTGATACTTTATATAAAGAATATCTCAAAAACGCTCCACTTACAGAAGGTTTTTTGGTGCCTGAAACATATAAAATTCCAAAAGGTATTAGCGAAAGACACCTTATTTATTATCTTATCAACACATCTAAAAATCAACATAAAAAAATAAGTGAAAAAATATTTGGCAACTTTAACAAAACTAGCTGGATAGAGTATTTGGTAGTAGCATCAATAATACAAAAAGAAGCAGCAAATTCTGAAGAAATGCCGCTTGTATCGTCTGTTATATACAATAGACTTAAAAAAAATATGAAGCTTCAAATGGATGGAACGCTAAATTACGGAATTTACTCTCACGATGTAATAACAGCAGATAGGATAAAATCAGACACTAGTAAATTTAATACATATCTATACGAAGGATTGCCAGAAATTCCTATTTGTACTGTTAGTTTTGATAGCATAAAAGCAGCTATTTTCCCATCAAAAAGCGATTATTTGTATTTTGTTTTAGATAAGAAAAATAAAAAGCATATATTTTCAAAAACATATAAAGAGCATATAAATGTTATAAATAGACAAAGAAAATAATCAAATTTAATTTTGAAAAAATTTTTGTTTAATATAATAATGATAAAATAATAACAATTTAAAAAAAGGAGTAAATTATGAGCGATATTGTCTACACTTACACCGATGAAGCCCCGGCTATGGCTACATTTTCTTTATACCCAATTATAAAGAAATTTTTAAATGAAGCCGGCATTAGTATATCCTTATCAGATATATCTTTAGCAGGAAGGATTATGGCAAATTTTTCACAAGATTTAAAGCCAGATCAAGGAATTCCGGATTACTTAGAAATACTTGGGGATTCTACAAATGATAAATTTGCAAATATAATCAAGCTTCCAAACATCTCAGCTTCAATTCCACAACTAAATGCCGCCATAGATGAGTTAAGAAAAAAGGGTATAAATGTTCCGCTATATCCAACTAATCCTAAAAATGATGACGAAAAAGAGATCAATGAAATATACGCAAAAGTTTTAGGAAGTGCAGTTAATCCGGTGCTTAGACAAGGAAATTCCGATAGAAGAAGCGTAAAAGCAGTAAAAGACTATGCAAAAGAATTTCCACACAAAGTTGGCTCGTGGGATAAAAGCAGTAAAACCTGCGTAAGATATATGAATGATGGCGATTTTTATTCAAATGAAAAATCACACCTTTTTGATGAAGCAGCAAATTTAAAAGTAGAGTTTATATCTAAAAATGGCGAAAAATCTACTTTAAAACAAAATTTGTCCATACAAAAAAATGAGATAGTTGATGCAACTTTTATGAGCGTAAATAAACTAGAAGATTTTATAAAACAATGCATTGATGAAGCCAAAAAAAACGATATCATTTTTTCTATACATTTAAAAGCTACAATGATGAAAATAAGCGATCCGGTAATATTTGGACACGCTGTGCGTGTGTATTTTAAAGAACTATTTAATGAGTTTAAAGATGAAATAAGCAAGCTTAAATTTAATGAAAAAGATGGCTTAAAAGATCTTGAAAACAAGCTAGAAAACTCAAATTTAAAAGATAAAATTAAACCCAAACTAGTTCAAATTTACAATAACAATCCAAGAATAGCTATGGTAGATAGTGATAAAGGTATAACAAATTTACATGTTCCAAGCGATATCATAGTTGATGCTTCAATGGCAGCAATGATAAGAAATGGCGGCAAAATGTGGGATAAAGATGGCAAAGCAGATGATTGTATGGCAGTAATTCCAGATAAAACATACGCTACACTTTATGAAAGCGTAATAGAAAATTTAAAAGAACATGGCAAGCTAGACCCTGCAAAAATCGGCTCAGTTTCTAACATAGGATTAATGGCAAAAAAAGCTGAAGAATACGGAAGCCATGATAAAACTTTCATAATGCAAAATGACGGAACTATAATAGTAAGCGATGATAAAAACAGGGAAATATTTAAATTTGAAGTTTGCAAAGGCGACATTTTTAGAATGTGCCAAGCAAAAGATGATGCCATAAAAAACTGGGTCGAACTAGCAGCAAATAGAGCTCAAATAACAAAATCCAAAACTATTTTTTGGTTAGATGAAAAAAGAGCTCACGACAATATAATGATAAATCAAGTAAAAAAATATCTTAAAGAGCTTGACACAAATGGGCTTGATTTGGAAATTTTAGCCCCACAAGATGCAGCTAAATTAACACTAGAAATCATCAGAAAAGGTAAAGATGTCATAAGCGTAACGGGAAATGTTTTAAGGGATTATTTAACAGATCTTTTTCCTATATTAGAACTTGGGACAAGTGCGAAAATGCTTTCAGTTGTGCCACTTTTGCAAGGTGGTGGTATGTTTGAAACTGGAGCTGGCGGAAGTGCTCCAAAAATAGCTAGCCAACTAATAGAAGAAAATCATTTAAGATGGGATAGCTTGGGAGAATTTTTAGCATTAAGCGCTTCTCTTGATCATCTTTATAGAGTAAAAAATACAAATAACGCACTTATACTTTCTAACACACTTGAAGAGGCAATATCAATGCTCCTTAAAAATGATAAATCGCCAAAGAAAAATGTAGGTGAGCTTGACAATAGAGGAAGTCATTTTTATTTGGCACTTTACTGGGCTTTAAGCTTAGCAAAAAATGGAAAAGAACTATCTTGTAAATTTAAAAATATGGCAAAAAGCCTTCAAGATAATGAAGAAAAGATACTAGATGAGCTATCAAAAGTTCAAGGAAGCAGCGTAGATGTCGGAGGATATTATAAATTTGATGATGAAAAAATGAGTCAAATTATGCGTCCTAGTAAAACACTAAATGACATTATAAACGAATAAAAGGGGTGCCTAGTGCATCCTTTTTTCTATATATTCATCAACATACTCTTTTATGTTAAACTCTAAGTCGTATTCTTGCAATATTTTATACACATCCTCAACATTAGCCCCGCAAAAATACGCACTAACGCCACAACTACTTGATAAAAATCTAGGTGTTGATATGAGTTTAACTTTTATATCATTAGCACGCAAAATTTTCTCAGTTGCGAAAGCCCCAGCACTTGTTGGGAATGTTATATATCCGCTTGTCATTATAATACCTTGTATGATTACTCTTGCAAAAACATTTTACAAAATATCTTTTTAAAAATAGATTATTTTATGTTTTTGTTAAAATCTTTTTTAATGTTTCTATCAGTTTTTCAAGCTCTTCTATGGTGTTAAAAAATCCTGGAGATATTCTTAAAGCACCGTCTGGATAAGTAGAATAAAATTTATGTGTACCAGGATTGCAATGCAAAGAAGCCCTAGTTAAAAATCCATTATCATCAAGCCTGTTTGCCAAATCAGAAATACACATAGATTTTGAGATAATACTTAAATTTGATATGTTTTTATAATCATTTGGTGTTTTTAAAATTATCAAATCATCTATTTTTGAAATTTCTTTAAGAAGATACTCTTTTAACATAATTTCGTGAGAAAAAATATTTTTGATACCGATTTTATTTATAAAATCAATTCCAGCATTTATACTTGCTATACCATGACCATTTTGAGTTCCGCTTTCTAGCATATCTGGCATAAACATAGGTTGAATTTCAAGCTCAGATTTACTACCTGTTCCACCTTGCATAAAAGGAGTTATAGAACTTATTTCAAAATCATCATTTATAGCCAAAACTCCAGTTCCTTGTATGCCAAAAAGCCCTTTGTGACCGCTTGCACACAAAATATCTATAAAATCATCTTTTATATTAACATCAACTATACCTATGCTTTGGGCTCCATCAAGCAAAGTTATAACACCTAGTTTTTTTGCTACTTTAAATATGTCTTTTATTGGAAAAATCGCACCGCTTACATTATTTGCATGCATTAAGCATATTAATTTTGCACCTTTTAGAGTTTCTTCATAGTTTATAATGTGTCCGAATTTATCAACTTCAAGAATTTTTACTATTATCTTCTTTTTATTTTGTAAAAAATTTAGCACTCTTTTTACAGAATTATGCTCAAATGGCGAAGTTACTACGATATCACCTTCTTTAACAATTCCATTAATAGCCAAATTTAAAGAGTGTGTTGCATTATAAGTAAAAACAACATTTAGAGGATTTTTGAGTCCGAGTAAATTTGCTAATTTTTCTCTTGCGTCAAATATGATTTTACCAGCTTCAATAGACATTGTATGTCCGCTTCTACCAGCATTTGCACCATAATTTTCCAAAAAATCCACTAAAGCTGTTTTTACACATTCCGGCTTTGGAAAAGATGTAGCGGCATTATCTAAATAAATCATTTTTTCACTAATTTAATAGTAATAACACCATTTTTATTATCTTCGCCTAATATAGAATAACCATAACTTAAAGCTAACCTTTTTGTATTTTCTTGTGCTGCCCCACAATCAACAATAAGCTCTATTTCTTTTTCTCCCTTATCAAACTCATTTTTTAATAGTATTACAGGTGTTGGACATGAAAGTCCGGTTGCATCTAATTTCACTATCTCTCCTTTGCAAAAAATCCTAAAATTAAACAAAATAAAAGACCTATTATAACCATATAAGGACCAAATACACTAACTCCAGCTCCAGATGAAGCTAGGGCAAAATTATGCGAAAATGCAGCTCCTACAATCATTCCAATAACAAAAATTCCAGCATCACTATCTCCTTCTCCGCTAAGTGTTAGTTGTCTTCCTGGACACCCTCCAGCTAATGCAAATGCCAAACCACAAAGAACCATACTTAGAAAATTCCATACAATATCATTATGTGCAATTGGCTGATTTGTAAATCCTAGATGAAATTGTCCTAAAATTAAATTCATAACAAAAACACCAACAAATAAAGCTAAAACTCCTTGTAATAGATGTGTATCTTTAAATAAAATTGTATCTCTAAAAGCTGCTATCGTGCAAAATCTTGATCTTTGAGTTAAAACTCCAATTATCAATCCAGCAATGATAGATATAACAATATTTGCGTGATTACTGCCAGGTCCTTTTTGTGAGAAAAATATAGGTAAATTTTCACCAAAACTAAATTTTGTTACAAGAAAAACAAATAAAACCAACATAAAAATAGGAATTAAAAGAGATTCAAGCTTAGAAACATTCTTGCTCTTTCCAAGACTATAGCCATTTTTTAAAAATATACTAGCTATAAATATACCAACAAAAAGTCCTACAATACCAGCTATTGCACTAAGATCTCCACCGCCTAATCTTATCCAAGCCCTCCATGGACAACCTAAAAATACAAGTGCACCAATGGAAGCAAAAACCCCAAGAAAAAATCTCATTAAAGGCGAAGAACCTCCGCGAGGACGAAATTCCTTAAAAAACATAGATGAGATAAAAGCACCAAAAACCAAGCCAATAATTTCAGGTCTTATATACTGGACTATACTAGCTCTATGAAGACCTATTGCACCGCTTATATCTCTTAAAAAACAAGCGCCACAAAAACCCATATTACCAGGATTTCCAAAATATGCAAGCAAAGAAGCTATTGCTCCTATTGCAAGTCCAGCTATTACAGGAATAACAGCAACTCTCATGATTTTCCTTTTGATTAAGAAGAATTGTAACACTAACCTAGTGCAGATAATTATATATTATATCACAAATTTTTATAAATCAATAAATTAAATATGTATTATTTTATATTTTCAATTTACAGATTTTGCTATATATAATTGCAAAGTAAAAATAATTTTAAGCTACAGTATATGATTAATAATTTAGAATAATTCTAAATTTAACCACAAATTAAATATTTTGAGGCTTAATTCTCAAAACACTTAAAATAAGATTTAATATTTAAGTATTTTATAAAAGTTAAAAATTTAATATTTTGGGAATTTCAAAGCCAAATTCATTAAAACTATTGTCTAATTCTGCTATAAATTTATAATCTAAAATTTCAGTTTTATAAGAGTGTAAAAACATTCTTTTTGAACTATTTTTACCATATTTTTCATCGCCTATAACTGGATATCCTAAATTTGCAAGATGAACTCTTATTTGATGTGTTCTGCCAGTTTTAATATCAACTCTAACTATTGATTTTTTGCCACTTATCATAAATGGATAAATATCACTAATGGCGCTTTTACCTTGAGGCGAAATTTTAGAATACGCCCCACCCTTGCCTTTGATAGTTATTATCGGATTATCTATATGCAACTCTTCGCTAATTATGCCTTTTACCATCGCGATATATGTTTTTTTAACCCGCATATTTTTAAACTCATTAATAGCGATTTTGCCAAATTCTTCATTTTTATAAAGAAGCAATACGCCGCTTGTGTCTTTATCTAGCCTATTTAAAAGCGTAAATTTAAAATCTTTTGCAATTTTCTCGCTTATTGTAAATGGTGGCTTATTTATCGCTATTATATTTTCATCTTCAAAAATAACTTTTGGCTTAGCAACTTTTAAAATATTAAAAACACTTTTTTCGCTAAGCTCTCCTCTGGCTACAACTATTTTTTTTCCACCAACGCTTACAAGACCATTATCGATAAGAGCCTTTGCTTCGTTGTTTGAGATTTTTTCTTGCAACGCAAGAAGTTTATAAGCTTTTTCCATTTTCAATCTTTTCTGTTATTATATTTTTTATCAAATTTAAATCACATCTATTTTTTATGCGACTAGATTTTAAATTTTGATGAATTTTGACATTAATATCATCAGCATCCCAAAAATAGACATTTTCAACACTACTAAAAAGTGCTTTTTGATTCTCTATAAATTTACCATTTATAAGAATTTTTTCAAACTGTGCAACTTCTATAGGATTGTGCCCACCGATACCTTTTATAAAACTACCGCCAAGAATGACTATATCACAAATATTATAAAAATTTATAAGCTCTCCTAAAGCGTCTAGCAAAATACAGCGTGATTTTAAGCCTAAGTTTTGAGAAAATTTCTCATAACTTAAATTTCTATCTTTCACCCAAGAAGAAAGAAATTTATCAACTTTATCAAATCTCTCTGGATGTCTTGGAGCCAGGATAATACTTTCATTTTCTTTTAATTCTAAATTATTTAATATCAACTCTTCTTCGCCTTCATGCGTACTTGCTATACAAATCAACTTTTCATTAAACTTATTATATATTTTTGAAGGAGCTGTTAAATTCGCACTTTTTATATTTCCCACAACTTGCACATTTTTAGCACAAAGCTTTTCTAATCTCTTTTTATCATTCTCGCTTTGAGCCAAAACAAGGTCAATACACTCAAACACTTTTTTATAGTAAAACCTTGCTTTTAAATATCTGTTATACGATTTATCGCTTATGCGAGCGTTTAGCAAAATCACATAAGATCCGTTTTTCTTAGCACTTCTTACTAAATTTAGCCAAAGCTCAGCTTCAAATATAACTACAACTTTACTTTTATTGAGCCAAAAAGGTAAAAACATTTCATAAGGCAAAAAGGCTAAATTTGAACTGAAATTTTTTGCTAGTTCATACCCGGTATTTGTTATGGTTGTTATGGATAAATTTTTAAACTCTTTTAAAAGTGGTGCACAAGCATTAATCTCGCCATAGCTACACATATGAAAATGTATATCTGAATTTTTTAATGAAGCGTTTTTATACAAAAAAAATCTAGCCGGTATACTCTTTTGATACTTTTTTTTAAAAGACAGCACGAACAAAAATGGAGCACAAACTATCCAAATTATAAAAGTAAAAAAAGAGTATATCACAAGGTTTCTTACTACTCTTGTATATCTTCTTGAGCTTTTGCCTTAGATGATACTTTTTTTGGTTTATTTTCTTTTATTTGCTCTACATCCACAGCAGCGTCATTTGCTTCATTTACATAAAGTATTCTACCGCAATGAGGGCAAGTTATTATATCATCACCTTTTAAAACAGAGGCGTAAGTTTTATCATTTATTTTCATAAAACATCCGTAACAAGCCTGTTTTTTAACCTGGACAACAGAAGTGTTTCCAGCCCATTTACGGACTTTTTCATAAAAAGATAGTATTTTTTGATTCATTTTACTAATTAACTTATCTTTTTTATCATACACTTTTTTTCTATCTTTTTCTATAGCTTCTATCTCATCTTTTGAATTATTTTCTAAGCTCTCTATCTCTTTTAAAATTTCTTTTTTCTGTATTTCAAGCTCATCTTTTAGCGCATTTCTATTTTCTATAAGTTTTTCATATTTTTGCATATCGTCATTTGCGGCATCAAGCTGCTCTTTTGTAACATCTTCTTCTATTTTTAAAGCTTTACTTTCTCTATCTGTTTTTATTTGAGATGATTTTTTAGATATCTCTTTTATTTTTGCGGCAAATTCAGCTATGTGAATATTTGTTTGTGATTGTTGAGAATTTATATCTTTTATTTCAGATATTATATTTTCTATTTTCTCATCTATAGCCTTTTGCTCATCCTGTTTTTTAGCAAGTTCTTTTTGTGCCTTTTTAAGTCTTGGTTCAAAACTATCGATTTGAGCATCTATTTTAGAAAGTTCAACTAGCTGTTGTAAATATATGTTCATAATTTTCCTTCGTAGTAGTTAAATGGATTAATTGAATTTTTAATTATACTCTTAATTTGCTTTTTTTGCAATAGCTCCTTTAGACAATACCCAAAATACCGCTCACTTTCATAATGACCTATGTCTATTAAAGATATACTATTTTCATAACACTCTAAAGCTGTGTGGTATTTTATATCGCCTGTTATAAAACAATCTACATATATATCTTTTATAAGTTCAGAGCCACTTCCTGTGCAAAATCCAACTTTTGAAACATTTTGATTTGCTTTTACAAATTTAACATTTTTTAAATTTAGCTTTTTTGCAACATCTTCCAAAAGCTCATCAAAACTTGAATTTATATCCAAAAATATCACAAAATCTTCTATTTTATTTATCTTATAGCCTAAAATTTCAGTTGCTACAAATTTATTTAAAACATACTTATCAAAATTTGTATGCATAGATATCAAAGATATATTTTTTGTTAGCATTTTTTTGATGATATTTGATGGATATAAAGCGGTATTTATACTTTTTAATCCACCAAATATAAGCGGATGATGAGTTATAAGAAGTGAGTTTTCACTCAACTCATCAATCATATTGCTATCTATATCCAAACTTAGATAAATCTCATCAAATTCGCTTTTCATTGAGCCTATTTGAAGTCCAGAATTATCCCATTTTTCTTGATCGCAAAATGGTGCTATATCATCTAAAATACTATAAATTTGCTCTATTTTCATTTTCTAAATACACTAATGCACAAGACTTTGCCAATTCTCTAATTTTTAATATATACTCTTGTCTTTGTGTTACACTTATAACACCCCTTGCATCTAAAACATTAAATGTATGTGCAGCAAGCATACAATAATCATACGCAGGAAGAGCTATACCTTTACTAAGTGCATTTTTACACTCATTAAAATAACTATCAAAATGCGAAAAAAGCATTTTTGTATCAGCAACTTCAAAGTTATACACACTAAACTCATATTCGCTTCTTTTGTGAACATCGCCATATGTTACGATATTTCCTTTATTGTCATCCCAAATGATATCATAGACATTATCCACATCTTGAAGATACATCGCAAGGCGTTCTAAACCATAAGTAACTTCGCCACTTATTTTTTCGCAAGCAATTCCTCCAACTTGTTGAAAATATGTAAATTGCGTAACTTCCATACCATCAAGCCAAACTTCCCAACCAAGACCCCAAGCACCAAGCGTTGGACTCTCCCAGTTATCTTCTATAAATCTTATATCATGTTTTTTAAGATCAAGTCCTAAAACTTCTAAGCTTTTTAGATATAACTCTTGAAGATTTGCAGGATTTGGCTTCATAATAACTTGAAACTGATAATAACTTCCAAGTCTATTTGGATTTTCGCCATATCTTCCATCTGTTGGGCGACGAGATGGTGCAACATAAGCTACATTCCATGGTTTTTGCCCCAAAGAGCGTAAAAATGTAGCTTGATGATAGGTTCCAGCTCCTGCTGGCATATCATAAGGTTGAACTATCAAACAACCTTGCTCATGCCAATATTTTTGTAATGTTAAAATAATCTCTGAAAATGTCATTCATTTTATCCCTATATAAATTTCTAAATTTCCATCAAAATATCGTTCAAAGTCTGTTTTGTAAGCCCTTATTAAATTTGAACTTTCAAAAAAACTCCAAATTTGCTTCCAAGTATTTAAAGTATCATTTCCATTGTTAAATTTAGAATCAAAAACTATGTATTTACCGCTATTAACTTTTGATATCTTTAAATTTAAAGAAGATTGTGATTTGGTGCCTATACAAAAAATATATTCTCCATTTACATCACTTTCATAATCACTATAAGTACAATAAATTTCACTTTTACCATCATAGTTTTGTAGAAATTTGTCCCACAGCGGTGCTATTTTTGGCGATTTTGTTTCATCTAAATTTGAAGTTTTTGCACTAAATCCATAAATTTCAAATTCTTCTAAAATTTCCACAAAACGCATAAATTACTTTTCTTTAAAATTATCTACTGCTTTATTCCACATAAGTTTGTATTTACGCTTTAAAAACTCAACTTCTTGTTGAGAGTTTTTTAACTGAGTTGATAAAAGCTCAACCGTTTTTCTATCTTCATCATAAAGCTCTTGCATAGAACAAATCGCATCTTTTAAAAATTTATTTTCATTTCTTAAAGAACTTAGCGTTTCATCTTTTGCATCCAATACTTTTTCGTGTAAATTTAAAATAGTCCCTATGGTTTTTTCTACAAAACTCTCGCCTGGTAAAGAAGTATTTTGCGTAACCGGTGTTTGCATATCTGAAGGGATTATGCTCATTGTGCCTTGCGATGCTTCTATATAAACAACACCATTTTCCTCTTTTGAATTTAGTGTTCCTTTTTCGATCATATTTTCTATAACTTCGCGGTCTAAATGAACAAGCTTACAAAACTCATCAATCTCAAGATATGTTTGCATATATTATCCTTAAAGTAATTTTTCTATGCTAGAAGAATCTTCTTCGACTTTTTTGCTTTTAGCTTCTCTATCTTTTTTTAACTTTGTTGCAAGATCTTCATCACTAAGTGCCAAAATTTGCATAGCCAAATATGCGGCATTTGTAGCACCAGCTTTACCTATAGCAACACTAGCAACAGGAATTCCTCCTGGCATTTGAACGGTAGAATACAATGCATCTACGCCATTTAATGCACTTCCACTCATAGGTATACCAATTACTGGTTTTGTAGTATGAGCTGCAACAACTCCTGCTAAATGTGCAGCCATTCCAGCAGCACAGATAAATACTTGCGAGCCTTTTTTCTCAGCATTTATTACATAATCCATTGTTCTTTTTGGACTTCTATGGGCTGAGCTAACAATCATTTCATATAAAATATCAAATTTATCAAAAATCTTAGCACACTCACTTACTATCTCGTAATCGCTTTTACTACCCATGATAATGGATACAAATTTAATATCACTTTTCATCAATTTCCTTTCGTAAAAAACTAAACTTAGGTAATTTAACAGGAAGCTTTATCTCGTTTTCATTACCGCTATGAATTTCATCAAATTCTTTACCTTTAGAGCTAATAAGTTTTTTAAATTCAACAAAATATGCGCTATTTTCAAGATAAACTTTTCCAAACTCATTATCAACTTCTTCTAATTTTGAACCAAGTGGCATAAAAATTTCATACTTATTTCCAAGCTTTATCTTGCCTTTTGTCTTAAAAAACTCACCATCTTCGCTTATAGCGTGCACTTCTTTTGTGCCATCTTCAAGATTTGAGTTAAAATTTTGTGAATCATCTCTATCGTAAGGTTTATGAACTATATATCCATCCATAAAACCTCTACTTTTTAAAGTATTAAGCTCGTTTTGGTATTTTTTATCATCAAATTTCCCGCTCAATGCATCATCTATAGCCATTCTATAAGCTTTTGTTGCACAAGCAACATAGTATTCGCTCTTTGTTCTTCCTTCTATCTTTAAACTATCTATGCTATTTGTTTTAATGATGTTTTCTATATAAGAAGCTAAATTTAGATCTTTTGAGTTAAATATATAAGTTCCAGTTTCATCCTCATTTAGCCTAAAAAGTGCTGAATTATCTTTGTTTTTTGCATAAAGCTCATACTCAAATCTGCAATCATTCGCACAACTTCCGCGGTTGCTAAGACGCCCACTTTGAACCGCACTTATAAGGCATCTTCCACTATAAGCAAAACACATGGAGCCGTGACAAAATATCTCTATTTCAAGATTAGGAATTTCCTCTCTTATCTTAACAGCATCTTTTAAACTCATCTCCCTAGCTGCCACTATCCTACTTACGCCCATTTCATAATACATTTTAGCATCTAAATAGTTCATAACATTTGCTTGAGTTGAAAGATGAATCTCAACCTTATTAGAAATCTCTTTTATCAAAGAAATAACGCCAGGAGTAGCGACTATAAAAGCATCAACACCCATCTCAACTAAAAGCTCTATATAGGTTTTTAAATTTTTAAGCTGTGAGTTAAAAGGAAAAGCATTCATTGTTGCATAAAATTTCTTACCTTTTTTATGAGTAAATTTGATACCCTCATAAAAGCTATCTTTATCAAATTCTCTTCCAGCCCTACTTCTTAAAGAAAAAGTTGAAATTCCGCCATATACAGCATCGGCACCATATTCAAGAGCTATTTTTAGCTTTGAGAGATTTCCAGCAGGACTTAACAGCTCGGGTATTATCATTTTTTAGTTAAACTCTCAATAAGTGCTTCTATATCTTCATTACTAACGACATTTTCTGTTTCTGTATCTCCTTGAATGTGTATAGCAGAACCTACACGCTTTTCATCATCTATAGAGCCTTCAAACAAGCTACTCATATATTTGCTAAGTGCTCTCATCACATTTATAACACGCTCTATTTTTTGTCTATGTATATCTTGATACTGCATCATATCCATAATCATCATAATCTCATCTTGCCCCATCTGTAAATTACTAATAGCTGATTCTGTATCGGCTTTAAGATTATTGTTTTTTTCTAAAGCTTCTTTAAATGTTTCAACATTTGGAAATTTTTCACAAAGCGTTGTAAATAATTCTATATTATAATCAAGTCCTTCTATAATGCTATTTCCAGAATTTTCAGCATCTGCACAAAAATTTGTGATAGTTTCAAGCTTATCAAACATTTCAGTGGCTTTTACTTCAGAATCTTTTGTAACATCATCAAGCTGTTTAACCATTTTATGATCTTCTGTTGGTGGTGGTGGTGGCCAAGCCGATGTTGAGCTAATCTTGTAATTTTTGGCTTCTTCGCTATTTAACCCGTCATCATTTTTGCTATCTTTTTGCTCATTCTCATCAACTATATTTTCTTCATCGATATTATCTCCAATATCATCTTTTGTTTCTTCATCCATAAGCGATACATCATCAAGTCCGCCGGACATAAGAGCGTCTAGTTCTTCTTGCGTCATAAAAAACTCCTAAATGCAAAATCTTTTCATATTATATTAAAAATTTGCTGAAATATTTGTTTAATGTATAAAATTTAGTTGTAAAATACAAAACGACACTCAAAAATTAGGAGATAAAATGATAGCTGATCTACACAATCACACCGTTTTATGCAATCACGCAAAAGATAGTATGGAAGAATATATTTTGCAAGCCATAAAAAATAAAACAAAATTTTTTGGCTTTTCTGATCATGCTCCCATGAAATTTGATGAAGAATATAGAATGAAATTTGAAGATATGAAAAAATACGAGCAAGATGTTTTAAAATTAAAAGATATATTTAAAGATAAAATAGATATTTTACTAGGATATGAGGTGGATTTTTTACCAAATTTTATGCAAGATTGTGTTTTACAATCAAAATGCGATTATCTCATAGGTTCAGTTCATTTTCTAGATTCTTGGGGGTTTGACAATCCTGAATATATAGGGGAATACAAAAATAAAAATATAGATGAAATTTATGAAAAATATTTTCTTGGTATAGAAAATATGGCAAAATCAGGATTATTTGATATAGTTGGACACATTGATCTTATAAAAGTATTTAATTTTAAGCCAACAAAAGATATAAAAATTTTATCACAAAATGCATTAAAAGCCATAAAAAAAGCTGATATGGTAGTTGAGCTTAATCTTTCTGGATATAGAAAGCCGGTAAACGAACTTTATCCTAGCGATGAAATTTTAAAACAAATGGCAGAACTTGATATACCAATAACTTTTGGCTCAGATGCTCATGCTAAAAATCAAGTTGGTTTAAATTCCGAAAGAGCTGTGGCAAAAGCTAAAAAATTCGGCTATACAAAAGCTGCCATCTTTAAAAATAGAGATAGAAATTTTGTTGAGTTTTAAATTTAATTCTTATGTTTTGTATGATACAATACGAAATAAATTTTTAAGGAGAAATAAAAAAAATGGGCAAATTTGTAAACAATATTGAGGAGTTTTACTCATTTTGTAACGAAAACGAAGTAGCTTTTGTTGATTTTCGTTTTACTGATTTAAAAGGAACTTGGCATCATGTTTCTTATAATTATAAAAGATTATCTAAAGATTTTCATAAAGGAATATCATTTGATGCAAGTAGTTTTGACGCTTGGCAGCCTATTGAAAAATCAGATATGGTATTAATTCCAGATATTGAAACTGCATTTTTAGATCCGTTCACAGCTGATGTTACAATAGTTGTAATTTGCGATGTTTATGATATTTACAAAAATGAATTTTATGCAAAATGTCCAAGATCTATTGCTAAAAAAGCTGAGAAATATCTAAAAGAAAGCGGTATAGGCGATACTTGTTTCTTTGGTCCAGAAAACGAATTTTTTGTATTTGATGATGTAAAAATAATAGATTCTATGAATTGTGCTATGTATAGAATAGACAGCGAAGAAGGCGGCTGGAATGGTGGAAAAGATTATCAAGATGGATACAACTCGGGTCATAGACCAGGTAGAAAAGGCGGATATTTTCCAGTTCAACCAGTTGATAGTATGGTTGATTTAAGAGCTGAAATGGTTCAAGTTTTAGAGCAAGTTGGGCTTGAAGTATTTGTTGTTCATCATGAAGTTGCACAAGCACAGGGTGAAATCGGAGTTAAATACTCAACCCTAGTTGAAGCTGCTGATAATGTTCAAATTTACAAATATATTGTAAAAATGGTGGCTCATTTAAATGGCAAAACAGCTACTTTTATGCCAAAACCTATACACGGAGATAATGGTAGCGGTATGCATGTTCATCAATCTATTTGGAAAGATGGCAAAAACTTATTTTATAAAGAAGGAAACTACGCAAATTTAAGCGATATTGCAAGATGGTATATAGGTGGAGTTTTGGGTCATGCAAGAAGCGTAGCTGCTTTTACAAATCCAAGCACAAATAGTTATAAAAGATTAATTCCTGGGTTTGAAGCACCAAGCATTTTAACCTATTCATCACAAAATCGCTCAGCATCAGTTAGAATTCCTTATGGTAGCGGTGAAAACTCCGTAAGAGCCGAGATGCGTTTCCCAGATAGCACTTCTTGTCCGTATTTAGCATTTGCTAGTATGCTTATGGCTGGACTTGATGGCATTAAAAACAAAACAGAGCCAGTTGGACCAATGGATGAAAATTTATTTAAATTAACTCTTGATGAGATAAGACAAAGAGGAATCGAGCAGTTTCCACACACTTTACGCGGTTCGCTAGAAGCTTTAATCCGAGATAATGCATATTTATCTCCTATCATGGATGATAAATTTGTTGAAGCTTATCAGCATTATAAATTTAAAAGCCAAGTTTGGCCTTATGAAAAAAGACCAACTGTGTTTGAGTTTAAAACTTGTTATAGTTGTTAGTAAATTTAAGTCCTTTTTTAGGACTTAAATTTATAAATCTCCAAAAAGCTTTTTAAGATCTGTTAAATCGTTACTTTTCTTAACATCAACATTATCTTCAATACTTGTTGTAGTATTAGCATTTTTTACAATTTCATTTAACTCTATTTCATAACCAGTCAACATCGAAGCCAAACGGATATTTATACCGCTTTTTCCGATAGCCTTGCTCTTTTGTTCGCTAACTAAAGACACTATAGCCTTTTTATCATCTATCTTTACAGAACTTACTATAGCTGGACTCATTGCACGAGATATAAAAATTTCAGGCTGAGCAGCAAATTCTATAACATCTATATTTTCACCATTTAACTCACTGCTTACCGCATTTATTCTAACACCCTTTGTTCCAACTGTTGCACCAACTGGATCAACATTTGGAGATGATGAAGTAACCGCGATTTTAGCTCTCTCGCCTGGAATTCTAGAACTTGCTTGAATGATAACTGAACCATCCTTTATTTCAGGAACCTCAGCACTTAAAAGAGCTTCTAAAAATTTAGGCGTTGTTCTTGAAATCTCAACTTTAACACCATAAATTTTATCCATATAAACATTTTTTATAACAGCTTTTACAACGCTTCCTACTTTAAATTTTTCACCTTTTATACGATTTTTTCTAGGCATAATAGCTTTTATATCATCAACTTCTATAAATGTATTTTCATCACTATCTATATGAGTTACAACACCAAATATTATTTTTCCTATTTTTTGTTTATATTTATCAAAAATTTTCTCTTCTATTAGTTTTTGTATATGATAATCAAGCTCTTTTGATAGTATTCCAGCAGCAGTTCTACCAAGATTATCAAAACTAAGTTCATAAGTTAGCGCATCACCTATTTCTAAACTAGAATCTATTTGTTTAGCATCATTTAAAGAAATGAAATTTTTACACTCTTCTTTTAACCTCTCATCTTCATTATCAAGAATCAAAATTTTTTGATATAATTTGACGGTTTTACTAACAGAATCAAACTTTACATCATATCCAAACTCATATCCATAAATTTTTTTAGCAGTATTTGTAATAGCAGTTACAACCCGCTCTTTAACATCTTGTATTTGTAATTTTTTTTCATTTGCGATAGATTCGATTATATCTACAATTTTTTCCAAATTTATATCCTTTTATTTTCTTTTTTATCTAACAGTAATAAATCTAATTGGGATTTAAATATTAGTAAGACTGATAATTATACAATTTTTACTCTTTCATTTAGTTTAATAGCATTTTTAGTCAAAAACTGATATACTCTTTAGTTCTAAAAAGTATGAAAGGCAAAAAATGGAGTTAAAACTAGCTAGAAGTGAAATAAATGGTAAACCAAAAGTCATTTCTATAACCAAAATAGAAGAAGATATCCAAAAAGTTGGACAAAAAATTTTTTATTTAGATAAAGAAAATTCACATAAAGATATGTTGGCTTTTGTGGAATATTTTGAAAAAAAAGGCTTTAGTGTGTATCACAGAACCGTAAAATACGGTCTTAGTGAAAATGATTATATGTACGAGGTGCATATACTTTGAGTAAACTTTTGTATATAAAAACACTTGGTTGTGCTATGAATGTGCGTGATAGTGAGCATATCATAGCAGAACTTCAAGATGAATACACCCTTACACAAGACATTTCACTAGCTGATCTTATACTTATAAATACTTGTTCTGTTAGAGAAAAACCCGTTCATAAACTCTTTAGCGAGATAGGGGCTTTCGTAAAAGAAAAGAAACCTAATGCAAAAATAGGAGTTTGTGGTTGCACGGCAAGTCATTTAGGAGATGAAATTTTTAAAAAAGCTCCTTATGTTGATTTTGTTTTAGGAGCTAGAAATGTTTCAAAAATTTCACAAGCTATAAAAAAACCTAAATTTATAAGCATAGACATAAACAATGATGAAACCACATATGATTTTAACTCATACAGAAGCTCACCTTATAAAACTTATGTAAATATAATGATAGGTTGTGATAAAAAATGCACATATTGCATAGTTCCACAAACCAGAGGTGATGAACTTTCTATACCTTCACAAATTATACTAAATGAGATCAAAAAAGCTGCCGATGGTGGCGCAAAAGAGGTGTTTTTATTAGGACAAAATGTAAATAACTATGGTAAAAGATTTTCTAGTTCTCATGAAAAAATTAATTTTAGCGATCTTTTAAAAAAAATTAGCGATATAAATGGGATAGAAAGAATTCGTTTTACTAGCCCTCATCCTTTACATATGGATGATAAATTCATTGATGTTTTTGTAAATAATGAAAAAATTTGCAAATCCATACATATGCCGCTTCAAAGCGGTTCAACTGAAATTTTAAAAGCTATGAAAAGGGGTTATACAAAAGAATGGTACTTAAATAGAGCTATGAAAATTCGCTCACTTTGTAAAGATGTAACCATAAGCACTGATATAATTGTAGCATTTCCAGGAGAAAGTGATAAAGATTTTGAAGATACGCTTGATGTTATGAGAGAAGTGAGATTTGAGCAAATTTTCTCTTTTAAATTTAGCCCTCGCCCACTTACAGTGGCTGCCAATATGAAAGATAAATTTATAGAAGAAAGCATAGCATCAAATCGCCTTACAACTCTACAAGACTACGGAAATGAAATCCTAGATGAAATAGTTTTAGCTCAAAAAGATAAAACCCACAAAGTGTATTTTGATGAGTTAAGAAGCGGTGGCAAAGTAGCAGGCAGAAGTTTTAATAACTTTTTGGTTGAAGTTGATGGAAGTGAGGAGCTTCTTGGTTTAACAAAAGATGTCTTAATAACCAATCCAAAAAGAATGGTTTTAAATGGCAAAGTCCAATAAAAAATCAGAATTTTTGATTTTTTTATCAGAATTTATCATTTTTATACTTATAAAAATGATATTTCTTACTTGCAAAAAAACATACTCAGATACAAAACTTAGCGATAAAACTTGCTTTTTGATGTTTTGGCACGATAGACTTGCAATGATGCCTTTTGTAAAAAAACATTGGTGGAGTAAAGAAAGACAAACAAATGTCATAATAAGCGATCACAAAGATGGCGAAATAATCACAAGAGTTATAAAAAGATTTAACATAGGAGCGATTCGCGGCAGCACATCAAAAGGTGGAGCTAGAGTTTTAATACAATCTTTTAAAGATATTGATAGTGGCATTGACATACTAATAACTCCAGATGGACCAAGAGGTCCAAGACATTCAATCAGCGATGGCACAGTTATAATTCCACAAAAAAAGAATACACCAATACAAATTTTAAGCTATGAAGCAAGTAGTTTTTGGCGATTTAATAGTTGGGATAAGATGATTTTACCAAAACCATTTAGCACTATAAATTACATTTTAAGCGAACCATTTTACATAACCGGAATGAAAATGGATGAAGCAAAAGAATTTTTACAAAAAAAAATGTCTCAAATAAACAAAGAATAAAGAAATAAATTTAAATTTAAAGTCATTTTTGATAATATATACAGTTAATAACAAAATAGGATAATTATGTCATTTTCAATAAGAAAATTCTTTTCTAATCTGTTTGTAAGCATAATAGTAGAAGCAAAAGAGTGCAAAATTTATGGCGTGATATTAAAAAACGGAAAAATAGCCAAAAGAATAGAAACAAGCTTTGAACATTTAGAAAATAATAAAGCAAATATAAGAGCCATAGAATATATAAAAAAATATGAAAAAGAGTGTTCTTATATCTATATAGCTCTATTTTTTGACTATATGTCACAAGGCGCTTTGCCTACTACAAACACTAATGCATATATAAATTATGGAGTAGATCCAAATAAAGTAAAAATCATAAATATGCCATCAAATTGGTCAATTTATGCAAATTATATGGAAATGAAACTTGCAAAAAATATACTTGGAAATTTGCAAGTTGATCTTTTATATTCACCATTTGCACTTTTATACAGACAGCTTCAACAAATAGGCTTTTCTCAAGGCACTACTCTTTATGTTTATAATCACATAAATTCACTAGCACTTGCAATTTTTGAAAAAGATAAGATGAAATTTGGAGCTTTTTTATAACATCAACAACAGATGAAATAGAAGAAGATGAAAGGGATCTACAACAAGTCGATACATCTCAAATAGATGAGCTGCTTTCAAATGAAAAAGAACTAAACAGCTTTGAAAAATTAGAATCTCTTGATAAATTTGATGACATAAAAGATCTTGATTTTCAAGATATAAATAGCTTGGAAGATAGAAATCTAGCAAATTCTATTTCTATATTCGGTAGAGATATGAAAGCATATGAATACATAGTAAGTGCTATAGATGAGTATTATTCAAATAGTCTTTATGATGCTAAATTTTTAGAAAAAATTGTATTTTTTAACAACACAAAAATGAGTAAAACATTTTTAAGCTACATAGAATCACAACTACTTTTGAAAATAGAAAATTATGATATAAATACAATAGAAATTATGAATAACCTTATGATAAAAGAGATAAACATATGACATATAGTCTAATAAAGCCGAAGAAAAAACCGATATTTTCATTATTTTCTAGAATTTGGATAGGATTTATTGTATTTGTTTTTATAGCACTTGTATCATCAAATTTATTTATAAAATATCAAAACAACACTCTAAGCGAAAAAACAAAGCAGATGAATAGCAAATATGCAGAGACTATAGATAAAATTCATCAAAGCGAACAACAAATCACAACTCTTACAAAACAAAAAAATGCAGCAAATAGCATATATGCTACAAATTTAATACTAAAACAAAGTATAAAAAATTTATTTGATCTTGTTCCAGATAGTATAACTTTAGATGAAGTATATATGGATAAAACAACGCTTATTATAAAAGGTGTAACACCAACAAAAAATGTATTTGAAATGCTTTTAGCCGTTCCGCTAAAATCGATTTTTACTACATCAAATACCACTTTTTATCAAACAAAAAATGGTTGGTTAAATTTCGTAAATACCAACAAAATCGATGATTATGGGATATATGATGAACGATAGAAGCATTGAAGATATAGATATAGTTAAACTACTTATATATATTGTAATTTTTTTAGTCATTTGTGCTGTTATGATTTTTTCATTTATAGTGCCAAATATAAAGGAATATAGGCAAATAGAAGCAACTTATGCTTCTAGTCAACACGCACTTTTAAAAATTCAAAAAAACTTTGAAAATACTCTTAGCGAATTAAACAATATAGAAAAAACAAACGAATTTACGCTAAAATCATTGAATAATAAATTTAACGAAATTTCTTTTATTGCATTTGCTAGTAAATATTTTGACAATGTAAATTTAAACGAGCTTCCAAAAACAGATGAAAATGATGAATTTTACAGATACGAATTAAATGTTACAAGTGCTATGAATACGCCTTCTAAATTTTATAATTTCTTAGATGATCTTAAAACTTATGATAATGTTGTCAAAGTTGATTTTCCAATAAATATGAAAAGCCAAGGAAATCTTATAAATACAACTTTTAACATTAGAATTTATGGTGTAAAATAATTATAAAGATTTTATAGAAAATTTTTTAAATTGTTTGGATTTATTTCTTTAGCAAATAAATAAGGTCTTATTTTACTTGGCACTCTTAAAACTCTGCAAATCTCTTTAAATTTTTTATCCATTTTAACACTTAAAAAAGGGCAGATAAAAATGTATTTTTCATTTTTGCATATTGCAAATTTACCTCCTATAACGCAACTTTGAGTTATGTTTTTCCTTTGATTTTCACTAATTACATAACCAAGTTTTTTTAAACATTTATCAATTCCTCTTAAAAAACACTCATCATTTTTTATTATAAAAAGATCATATTTTCTAAAAACAAGCTCACTTTTTAAATTTTTTGCATCATTTTGTAATATACAAAAACTTTTTTTTAATCCATTTGCATAAAGTTTTATAAACTCATCACTAAATTTTGATCTGATAAAATTTCTTTTAAATTTAACATTATCATTAGAACTATCATGAAAAAAATGTATATTATTGTCTTTTAAAAAGTTCAAAATTTCTTGTTTTGACACATCCAAAAGCGGTCTTATGATATTAAAATGCTCTTTTTTATCTATCTTTTGCATACCAAGAAGCTCATTTAATCCAGCACCTTTGCTAAATTGCATTAAAAACCACTCAAATTTATCGTTTAATTGATGAGCTGTTATGATATTTTTATAACCAAATTTAAGTGCAAGTTCTTCGAAAAAATTCCATCTTATATCTCTGGCGTGTTTTTCGAAATTTGAACTACTTTGCAAATCAAGTTTTACAACTTTTATAAATATTTTTTTATTAAATTTATCCGCCAACTCTCTTGCAGAGTTTTCTTCTTCATCGCTTTGTTTTCTGGTTTTGTAATTTACAAAAGCAAGATCAAAATTTATACTAGCATTTTCTAATATATAAAAAAGTGCTGTGCTATCACTGCCGTGAGAAAATGCGAGTAAATTTTTTTCATTTTTTAAGATATCTATATTTTTAAGCAATATCCAAAATTTCCCCAATTAACTTATCATTTGTAGCATCAGTTATTTTACATTTATAAACTTTGCCTGTTTGCAAATTTTTAAGAGTACTATCATTTATCAAAATTTCGCCATCTATGTCTTTATCCCAGATAACATTTTTAGCACCATAAAACATCTCGCCTTCGCTACTTACACCATTTATTTCACACAAAATTTCTTTGCCAATTTCATTTTTGAAATTTTGTGAAATGATATTATTGACTATTTTTTCAATTTTATTTAATCTTTTTACAATTATATTGTTTGGAATTTGCTCCATACTAAAAGAATTTGTATCTTCTTCTTTAGAGTAAGCAAAAACCGAAATTCTATCAAATTTAAACTCACTTAAAAACTCGCACAACTCATCAAAATCACTCTGTTTTTCGCCAGGATGCCCTACTATAATGCCAGTTCTTAAAAAAGAATTTTTGGCACTACTCATCAAATTTAAAAGTTCTTTTATGCGAGTTTTGTTTGCACCTCTTTTCATTATTTTAAGCATATCATCGCTAATATGCTGTATAGGCATATCAAAGTAATTTACAAATACATTAGAAGATATTATGCGTTTTATGAGAGCATCGCTTGTCGTGGTTGGATAAAGATAGAGTATCCTTGCAAATCTTACGCCATCTATTTTCTCAATTCTATCTATAAGCTCGATAAGTCCATCACTAACGCCATTATCTTTATTAAAACTGCTGGTATCTTGAGCTATAAAACTAAAATCATAATACCCATTTTCACAAAGCTCTTTAACTTCATTTACTATATCATCTAAACTACGACTTTTTAGCTTGCCTTTAAAAGTAGGTATAGCACAAAAACTACATTTTTGATTACATCCTTCTGATATCTTTATATAAGCATGGAAATTTGAGCCACTGATAACTCTTTTTTCATTTTTTTGTAAGTAAGTTTTTGGACTAAAAATGCTCTGCTTTTTTAAAATAATCTCATCAATCTTATCATAATCCCCAACCCCGCTAAATATATCAACCTCAGGAAGCTCTCTCATAAGATCTTCTTTGTAACGCTGCATCAAACATCCAGTTACAACTAAAACTGAGTTTTCTTTTTTATGACTAGCAAGCTCTAAAATAGTATTAATACTCTCTTCTTTTGCACTATTTATAAAACCACATGTATTTACTATCATAACATCAGCTTGGCTTGGATCTTGAGTAAGTTCGTAATTTTTTAATCTTCCAAGCATTATTTCGCTATCAACTAAATTTTTATTGCACCCCAAAGAAACAAGATAAAGTTTTGACATTTTTATAACCAAATGTTATCTATAAGACGAGTTTGACCAATATAAACAGCAACCAAGATTATCGTATTTCCAAGTTCTATTTTTTGAACCTCAGCTAAGTTTTTATCAGTTATAGCAACATAATCAACTTTTAATGGTTCTAAAATCTGAAGCATTTGAGTTTTTATATTTTGTGAATTTAACTCGCCTTGTTGTATTAAATTTGTAGCTTTTACTAATGAGCGAGAAAGCTTAAGAGCCATACAAAGCTCATCATCATTTAAATACGTATTTCTTGAACTAAGCGCAAGTCCATCGTTTGCACGAATTATATCACAAGGAATTATGTTAATATCCATAAAAAAAGTTTTTACCATATTTTGAACTATTATGAGCTGCTGTGTGTCTTTTTTACCAAAATAGGCATTTTTTGGTTTTATAAGATTAAAAAATTTATTAAGCACTCTTAAAACACCATCAAAATGCCCTGGTCTTGTTTTTCCCTCCAAGATAGTTGATAAATGCTCCGGTGCTTTTATAAGTGGTTCATTTTCAAAATACATCTCGTTTTTATTTGGCATAAAAACTACGCTAACTCCAAGCATTTCACAAATTTTTATATCCGCTTCTTCTTTTTTGGGATATTTATCAAAATCCTCTTCTGGCAAAAACTGAGCCGGATTTACAAATATAGAAACTATACTAACTTCATTTTCACTCACACACTTTTTTATAAGACTGACATGTCCGTCATGCAAAGCACCCATTGTAGGCACTAAACCTATGTTTCTACTAGATGTTTCAAGAAATTCTTGCAACTCTTTGATAGTTTTTATAACAATCATAAATATCTCTTTTTGTATTAAATTTAAGCCGTATTATAACAAATTATAATTTTAAAAATATAAAGAATAATTTATTTTAAACATTTTTAAATTATTTACATCTTTTTAAACTAAAATTTAGTAAATTTGATATAATATCCTCTGTAAAAAAGGATAAAAATTATCCTAAATAAAAAAGGAATAAAAAATATGAAAGTATATTTGGATAACAATGCAACAACTATGCTAGATCCTGAGGCTTATGAAGCCATGAAACCTTTCTTGGAAGAAAATGGTTTTTATGGTAATCCAAACTCTCTTCATAGCTTTGGAACTAATACCCACAAAGCTCTTAGAAAAGCTATGGATCAGCTATATTCTGGTATAAATGCAAAAGATAGTGATGACATAGTAGTAACAAGTTGTGCAACAGAGAGCATAAACTGGGTTATAAAAGGTATTTATTTTGATAAAATTTTTGATAATGACAAAAATAGCATTATCACAAGCTCAGTAGAACATCCTGCTGTTTTAGCTGCCTGTAAATTCTTAGAATCTCTTGGTGTAGATATAATTGAGCTTCCAGTAGATAATCAAGGATTAGTAAATCCAAATGATTTAAAAGATGCAATAACTGATAAAACAGCGCTTGTTAGCATAATGTGGGCAAATAATGAAACAGGAATGATTTTTCCCATAAAAGAACTTGCGCAAATAGCTCATGAAAGAGGTGTTTTATTTCACGCAGATGCAACTCAAGCTGTGGGAAAATTAAAAGTAGATGTAAGAGATGTGGATGTTGATTTTATGAGCTTTTCAGCACATAAATTTCATGGACCAAAAGGAATTGGCGGACTTTATATAAAAGATGGCATAAAACTCACACCACTTCTTCATGGTGGAGAACATATGGGCGGTAGAAGAAGCGGAACTTTAAATGTAGCAGGCATAGTAGCCATGGGACAAGCTCTTGAAAACTGCAATAAATTTATAGATTTTGAAAACTCGCATGTTAGGAAACTAAGAGATACACTAGAAGATGCACTTCTTAAAATAAGTGATGTTACGGTTGTTGGAAATAGAGATAAAAGGGTTCCAAATACCATACTAGCTTCTATAAAAGGTGCTGAAGGAGAGGCAATGCTTTGGGATTTAAATCAAGCAGGAATTGGTGCTTCAACTGGTTCAGCTTGTGCAAGTGTAACCCTTGAGAGTAACCCAATCATGGAAGCAATAGGTGCTGATAAAGAGTTAGCCCATACGGCTCTAAGGCTATCTTTAAGTAGATTTAACACACTTGAAGAGATAGAATATGCCATAGAGCATATCACAAAAGCGATTCATAGACTAAGAGGGATTTCATCCACATTCGCTTATAATATAAAAAAATAATTTAAGGAAAATAAAATGGCAAAAAATCAACTTATCGGTGGCTCTATCTGGGAAGAGTATTCTAAAAAAGTTCAAGATAGGATGAATAATCCCAAATTTATGGGGGAAATTACACAAGAAGAAGCAAACAAAAAAGGCTATAAACTTATCATAGCCGACTTTGGAGCTGAGAGCTGTGGCGATGCAGTGAGGCTTTATTGGCTTGTTGATGAAAAGACAGATAAAATAATGGATTCAAAATTTAAAAGCTTTGGATGTGGCACTGCTATAGCAAGTAGCGATACAATGGCTGAACTTTGCATAGGAAAAACCGTAGATGAAGCTGTAAAGATAACAAATATTGATGTTGAAAAGGCTATGCGTGATGATCCAAATACTCCAGCCGTTCCACCTCAAAAAATGCACTGCTCTGTTATGGCATATGATGTCATAAAAGCTGCTGCTGCACAGTATAAAGGCGTAGATCCGGAGCATTTTGAAGATGAAATAATAGTATGTGAATGTGCTAGAGTAAGTCTTGGAACTATAAAAGAAGTTATAAGATTAAATGATTTAAAAACAGTTGAGGAGATAACTCAATTTACAAAAGCTGGTGCATTTTGTAAAAGCTGTGTAAAGCATGGAGGACATGAAAAAAGAGAGTATCACTTGGTAGATATTTTGACACAAACAAGAGCTGAAATGCAAAAAGAACAGCTACAAGCTATCGCTGATGCAAAAGTAAGTGGCGGTACAAATGATATGAGCTTTGAAGAGCTAAATACTATTGGTAAATTTAAAGCCATAGAAAGCGTGATAGATGATGAAATACGCCCAATGTTGCAGTTTGATGGCGGAAATTTAGAAATACTTGATGTAAAAACCGAAAATGATGGAAAAACAGACATTTATATAAGATATCTTGGTGCTTGTAGCGGATGTGCAAGCGGAACAAGCGGAACACTTTATGCGATAGAAAATGTATTGCAAGAAAATTTAAGTCCAAATATAAGAGTTTATCCTGTTTAATTGTGCTAAATTTTATAAATTTAGTGCCTTTTGCTTAAAATTCTAACCTAAATTTTGGTTAGAATTTTAATAAGTATTTAACAACAATTACTAATCCAAAAATCACATTTTTAAAATACAAAATTTAAGCCATTTAATAACTTAAATTAATATTTCTTTTAATTTATTTATAAATAATTCTTTACGCTTTTCATAAAACTCATCAAAATTTTCTAAACTCAAATCAATATTTGGTATAAATTTAGATTTCAAAAAACTATTTCTAAAAATTTCATCTTTGTTTTTGCACTCTATTTCTAAAGACTTATTGTTTTTTGACATGTTTTCATTTGCGTAATATATGCTAAAACACAAATCCTTATTTTTAGGCTTAATTATTTTTTCATAATCTTTATAGCTTGATACTGAATGCAAATAATCTTTATGAAAAATATTTTTCATATCTAAATTCGTATCCATATAAGCGTAGCAGTTTTTAAATTTTCTTCTTTCGTCATTTAAAATTTTAGCTTCATTTAACTCATCATCTAAATTAAGCTTAAAAAATTTCAGTCAAAATTTTAACTAAACCAAAACTATCATATAAAAAATCATAATGCTCTTTATATAAAAACTCATCTAAACTTTTTGCTCGTGTAATTTTGAAATAGAGTTTTTGAATTTAAAAAAATTATGGTACCCTAAATTTCTAGATAAATTTTGCTTATCAGCCTTTTTAAATTTAAATTACCGATACCGTTTTTTATAATTTTGTAAGTTCAATAAATTCTTAAATATACTTTTATTTCTGAATTTAAAGAATTAATTTTAGAGATTATGCTCAAAATAGAAAAATTTATGCCATATTATCTCATTTATGCAAAATTCCATATTAAATCATTTTCTATAATTCTATCGCTTGATTTTACCGATAATACTTTGTAGTTTTTTTAAAATTATAATAGTATCAGTGTAGTGAATATCTTGTAAAACTATGATAGTTACTATAATTTATCAATCTTTAAAATATATAATATTTAACTATAACAATCTATTATTATAAATTTTGTAATATCAAAACAAAGAATTGCATAATAATTATTTAAATTTAGTTGTAGTTTATATAGAAATTAAAATATAGCAAAATAAAATATGTGATAAAAAATAAATGGTGCGGATGAAAGGACTTGAACCTTCACGCCGTGAGGCACCAGATCCTAAGTCTGGCGTGTCTGCCAATTTCACCACATCCGCACAATTTAAATGGTACGCTCAAGAGGATTCGAACCTCTGGCCTACGCCTTAGAAGGGCGTTGCTCTATCCAGCTGAGCTATGAGCGCTTAAAAACAATGGTGGTACGCTCGAAAGGAATCGAACCTTCAACCTACAGATCCGAAGTCTGTTGCTCTATCCAGTTGAGCCACGAGCGCCAATGAAAGTGGGGTGAATTGTGGGGATCGAACCCACGACCCTCAGGACCACAATCTGATGCTCTACCAACTGAGCTAAACTCACCATAAAATGGTCGGGGTGAAAGGATTCGAACCTTCGGCCCTCTGGTCCCAAACCAGATGCGCTAACCAGACTGCGCTACACCCCGCTACAATCATAAAAATTGCAAAAACGAAATGTTATTTTAACTAAAAAAATTTATAAAGTCAAGAAAAAATAGTAAATTTATAAATTTTCTTGACTTTAATCAATAAATATCAAATATTAATGCTTTGATAGATAATTTGTATCATATTTATTGTTAATAAAATCAAGATTATCCATCATAGTTCTATGAAAATCTTTTGTTGTTTTAATCCCTTGTATCACAAGTTCATCCAAAGCAACTCTCATTTTTGCTATTGCTCTATTTCTATCTTTTTCATATACAATTAATTTTCCAATCATAGAATCATAATAAGGAAGAACGCTATAACCTTCATAAATATAACTATCCATCCTTACATTTCTACCACCTGGTGCTATATATTTTATAATTTTACCAGGATTTGGAACAAAACTTTTTGGATCTTCTGCGGTTATTCTGCACTCTAATGCATGTCCGCTAAGATTTATCTCATCTTGAGATAATAGCTTTTCGCCCTCAGCTATGCGTATCATCCACTCTATAAGATCAAGCCCACTTACCATTTCACTTACGCAGTGTTCAACTTGAAGTCTCGTATTCATCTCTATAAAATAAAACTCTTTACTTTTTTGATCATATAAAAACTCAAAAGTTCCAGCCCCGCAATATCCTATAGCTTTAGTGGCTGTTATAGCTGTTTGATGAAGTTTTTTTCTAGTTGTTTCATCTAGCAAAGATGCGGGGCTTTCTTCTATAAGTTTTTGATGGCGACGCTGCATAGAGCAGTCTCTTTCTCCTATATGAACTGCATTTCCATGTTCGTCTGCTAAAATTTGAACTTCAATATGCCTTGGATTTGAAATATATTTTTCCATATACATACTTCCATCGCCAAATGCACTCATAGCTTCACTTTCTGCTGCCCAAAAATTCTTTTCTAAATCCTCTTCTTTTTCAACTACACGCATTCCGCGTCCACCACCGCCAGCTGCAGCTTTTAATATCACAGGATAGCCTATTTCTTTTGCTAATTTTTTTGCAACACTCATATCAGTTATTTCACCATCACTACCTGGAACTACCGGTACTCCAGCTCTTTGCATAACTTGTTTTGCTTTGCTTTTATCGCTCATTAAAGACATCGCTTCAACGCTAGGTCCTATAAATTTTATATTATGTTTTTGGCAAATTTCAACAAAATTTTGATTTTCACTTAAAAATCCATATCCCGGAAATATAGCATCAGCCTCACTTATCTCTGCTGCACTTAAAATAGCTGGGATATTTAGATAGCTATCACTACTTCTTGGAGCCCCTATACATATACTTGCATCAGCGTATTTTACATAAAGTGCATCTTTATCAGCTGTTGAATGCACAACGATAGCTTCTTTACCCATTTCTTGGATAGTTCTAAGAGCTCTAAGTGCTATTTCTCCACGATTTGCTATAAGTATTCTTTTGATTTTCATTATAATTTCTCCACTGTAAATAGTGGCATTCCAAACTCAACAGGCTGTCCATCAGCTACTAAAATTTCAGTTATTTTGCAATCAAATTCAGCTTCTATCTCATTCATTATTTTCATAGCTTCTACTATGCCTATAACATCATCTTTTCTAACACTTTGACCAATTTTTACAAATGGTGCCGCACCAGGACTTGGAGCTATATAAAATGTTCCAACCATCGGCGAATTAATGGTATCTTTTGATACTCCTTTTTCTGAGATTGCATTTGATGGAGCAATTTGCATTGGAGTTGGTTGTTGTGGAGATTGTATTATAGTTGTAGATGTTGGACAACATTGATTTTCATTTGGCATTTTTTCTAATTCTATTTCAAAATCATCTCTTTTAATCTTTACTCTACCTATATTTATACTCTCAAAAAATTTCATCAACTCTTCTATCTCTTCTTTTTTCATTAAATGTCTCCTAAATAAATTTAATTTTATTGTATCTAAATTTTATACATATTTAAATAAAGTGGTATTATAACATATAATTTTTATTTAATTTTACTTAAATTTTGATATAATCATAAAATACAAAGGAAAAATATGGGTTTAAAAAGCGATAAATGGATAAGAGAACAAAGTTTAAAACATAATATGATTGAGCCTTTTTGTGAGCAAAATGTTGGCATAGGCGTCGTAAGTTATGGGCTTTCAAGTTATGGATATGATATAAGAGTAGCAAGGGAATTTAAAATTTTTACAAATATTGGCGGAACTGTTGTAGATCCAAAAAATTTTGATGAAAAAAATGTAGTTGATTTTGTTGGAGATATTTGCATAGTTCCACCAAACTCATTTGCTCTTGCAAGAACCGTTGAATATTTTAATATGCCAAAAGATGTCCTAGCAATTTGCCTTGGGAAAAGCACATATGCAAGATGTGGAATAATAGTCAATGTTACTCCATTTGAACCAGGTTTTAAAGGGCATATAACTATAGAAATATCAAATACAACTCCACTTCCAGCTAAAATTTATGCAAACGAAGGTATTGCACAAGTTCTGTTTTTGCAAGGTGATGAAAAGTGCGAAATAAGCTATGATGATAAAAAAGGCAAATACCAAAATCAAACTGGCATAACTCTTCCTAAAATACTAAAAAATAAGGGGTAAAAATGTTTGATGGCAAGTCTATTTTAATAACTGGTGGTACAGGAACATTTGGTGTTAAATTTACAGAAATTTTACTAAACAAATATAAACCCAAAAAAATTATTATTTACTCAAGAGATGAACAAAAACATTATGAAATGTCTCAAATATTTAAAGATTCTTGTATGAGATATTTTATTGGGGATGTTAGGGATGTAAATAGACTAAAAACTGCCATGAATGATGTTGATTTTGTTATACACGCAGCTGCTATGAAACATGTTCCCATAGCAGAATACAACCCGATGGAATGCATAAAAACAAATATAATGGGTGCTCAAAATGTGATAGATGCTAGCTTAGAATGTGGTGTTAAAAAAGTCATAGCACTCTCAACAGATAAAGCATCAAATCCTATAAATTTATACGGAGCAACCAAACTCGCAAGTGATAAACTTTTCACAGCAGCAAACAATATAGTAGGAAACAAAAAAACTCAATATAGCGTAGTAAGATATGGAAATGTAATAGCATCAAAAGGCTCAGTTGTACCACTTTTTAAAAAACTTATAGCAAATGGTGCAAAAGAACTACCAGTAACAGATGAACATATGACAAGATTTTGGATAACTCTTGAAGAAGGTGTAAATTTTGTAATCAAAAATTTTTATAGGATGAAAGGTGGAGAAATTTTTGTTCCAAAAATTCCATCTATGAAAATAATAGATTTAGCAAAAACTATGGCTCCAAATTTGAAAATAAAAATTATAGGCATAAGACCAGGAGAAAAATTGCACGAAGCAATGATATCAAGAGATGATTCACATCTTGTGCTTGAATTTGATGACCATTATGTTATACAACCATCCATAGATACTTTTAGAAAAGTAGATTTTAGCACAAACGAACTAAAAGAAAAAGGCAAAAGAGTTAAAATAGGCTTTGATTACACATCTAATACAAATGAAAAATGGCTTACCAAAGAAGAACTTTTGAAAATAATAAAATGATACCATATAGCAGACAATTAATAGATGGAAACGACATTAGTGCTGTTTTGGATGCATTAAAAGATGACATAATAACATGTGGGCGAAGAGTTGATGAGTTTGAAAAAGCAATATGTGATTATATAGGCGTTAAATACGCAGTTGTAATGAACTCAGCGACTTCTGCACTGCATGTGGGATATCTATGTCTTGGACTAAAAAAAGGCGATGAAATTATAACAACTCCTATAACATTTGCAGCTACTTCAAATGCAGCTTTAATGTGTGGCGGAGATGTAAAATTTTGCGATATTAAATTTGATGGAAATATAGATGAAAATAAGATAGAAAATTTAATATCTCCAAAAACAAAAGTTATAACTCCTGTTGATTTTGGTGGAAATGTTGTAGAAATGGATAAAATACTAGATATTGCCAAAAAATACAATATAAAAGTATTAGATGATGCTTCTCATGCTTTTGGTAGCCAAATCAATGGTAATAAAGTTGGCTCAAAAGCAGATATAACCATTTTTAGTTTTCATGCTATAAAACCAATAACTACTTTTGAAGGTGGATGTCTTTGTACAAATGATGAAAATATCGCAAACTTAGCAAGATTATATAGAAGTCATGGTATAAGCAAAAAACAAGCTTGGAATAGCGAAATGAATCTGCTTGGATATAACTATAGACTAAGTGATGTCGCATGTGCTCTTGGGCTTTCGCAGCTTAAAAAGCTTGATAGTATGCTTCAAAAAAGAGAAAATATTGCTAAATTTTATGATGAAAAATTTGAAAATTCTAAGTTTTTCACCACTATAAAAATACCTCAAAACAAAAAATCCACAAGACATCTTTATCCAATTTTACTAAATCAAAACTTATGGTGTCAAAAACAAGATATTTATGAAGAACTTCACAAAGCCGGTATTGGTGTGCAGGTACATTATAAGCCAACTTATGAGTTTGATTTTTATAAAAAAAGATATGGCGAGATAAAGCTTAAAAATGCAGATGAGTTTTATAAATCTGAACTTAGCATTCCATGCCATCAAATGATGAGTATGAATGATGCTAAATTTGTAGCTTCTAAAATTTATGAAATTTTATCAAAATATAAAGATTGCCTTATTTAAAATAGCTTATAACAGCTACTAAATCGGCTTTTATGTCTTAAATTTAAGCTACTTTCTTGTAGAATAAGCCCCATTACAAATTTAGTCTAAAAGGTTTAAATAATGAAAAATTTAATAATCGTAGAATCTCCAGCAAAAGCAAAAACGATAAAAAATTTTTTAGGGAAAGATTACGAAGTTATAGCCTCAAAAGGGCATATTAGAGATCTTCCAAAAACAACCTTTGGCATAAAAATAGAAGAAAATAAATTTACACCAGAATACAAAATAAGCAAAGATCACTCGGCACTTGTTAAAGATATAAAAGAGTTATCAAAAAAAGCAGATAACATTTATCTTGCAACCGACGAAGATAGAGAGGGTGAAGCCATAGCCTTTCATATAGCAAATGCTATAGGCAAAGACCCGCAAAGTTTGCCAAGAATAGTTTTTCACGAAATTACAAAAAATGCTATAAATGAAGCGATAAAAAATCCTAGACATATAGATATGGATAGCGTAAACGCACAGCAAGCAAGAAGACTTCTTGATAGGATAGTTGGATACAAACTAAGTCCTCTTTTAAATCAAAAAATTCAAAAGGGTCTAAGCGCAGGAAGAGTTCAAAGTGCCACTCTTAAACTAATTGTGGATAGAGAAAGAGAAATTAAAGCCTTTAAACCGATAACATACTATGAAATTCAAACTAAATTTAAAAAAGATTTAGAAGCTGAGCTTGTCAAATTTGAAAACGAAAAGATAGAAAAACTTACCATACAAAGCGAAGCAAAAGCAAAATATATCGTAAATACAATAAAAGAAGAGAAATTTAACATAACCGACATTTCCACAAAAGAAAGAAAAATTTCTCCACAACCGCCTTTTATGACATCAACTCTTCAACAAAGTGCTAGCTCATCCCTAGGTTTTAGCCCTAAAAAAACTATGATGATAGCTCAAAATTTATATGAAGGCGTTCAAACTGATAGTGGATTTCACGGCGTTATTACTTATATGAGAACAGACTCACTAAATATAGCAAAAGAAGCAATTGCAATGGCAAGAAAGCATATCAAAAATAATTATGATGAAAAATATCTTCCAAGCAAGGCAAATATTTATACAACAAAAGCAAAAGGAGCACAAGAAGCTCACGAGGCTATAAGACCGACAAATACGGATTTTACGCCTCAAATTGCAGAAAAGTACCTTGATAAAGATGCGTTAAAACTCTATACTCTTATATACAATAAATTTTTAGCATCTCAAATGACATCCGCTATTTTTGAAAACGCAACAGTTATAATTTCTTCAAAAAAGACTGAGTTTAAGCTAAGTGGTAGAAAACTGCTTTTTGATGGATTTTACAAAATTTATGGAGATCTAGATAAAGATAAAATTTTGCCAAATTTAAATCTTAATGACGAAATGATAATACAAAATATAAAAGATGAAAAAAAACAAACAGAGCCACCTGCAAGATATTCTGAAGCTGGGCTTATCAAAAAACTTGAAGCGCTTGGTATCGGAAGACCTTCAACTTACGCACCAACCATATCACTTTTAACTTCAAGAAATTATGTAAATATAGAAAAAAAACAGCTCGTACCAACAGAAATTGCATTTAGCATAACAGAAGTTTTAGAAGAACATTTTAAAAACATAGTAGATAGCGAATTTACATCAAAAATGGAAACCAAACTAGATGAAATTGCCGAAGAAAAAAGCGATTGGCAGCAAATTTTATCTGATTTTTATTACCCTTTTATGGATAGCATTGAAAAAGGAAAAACTAATATAAAAAGTAGAAAAATAGCCATACCTATAAACGAAAAATGCCCTGAATGCGGAGGGGAATTAGTAAAAAGAAAAGGCAGATATGGCGAGTTTATAGCTTGTTTGAATTTTCCAAAATGCAAATATTCAAGAAATTTAAAAAACGATACACAGCCTAAAAAAGAACCGCAAAAGATAGGAGTATCTTGTCCAAAATGTGGTGGCGATATAGTTGTAAGAATATCAAAAAGAGGTAAATTTTTTGGGTGCTCGAACTACCCAAATTGTAATTTTATAAGCAAATACGAACCTACAAATGAAATTTGCCCACAATGCGGCAAAGCAAATTTAGTCATAAAAGAACTAAAAAGCGGTAAATTTGAGCAGTGTCCAGAATGTAAATTTAAAAGAGAGATGAATGGCTAAAATAGGGATAATATCGGATTCTCATAAAAGAAGCGATATCGCACTTGAAGCTATAGATATCTTAAAATCTCAAAAAGTAGATATTTTGATACACGCAGGAGATATAGTGGAACTTGATACATTAAAACACCTTAGAAATTCTCATATTCCGTATGTTGCTGTTCTTGGAAATAATGATGAATCATTAAAAAAATATCAAAATGAATTTTATCTTTACGAAGAGCCATATAAATTTAAGTTTAAAAATCTCACAATTAATCTTATGCACTACCCAATGTATCTAACAAAAGATACAAATATAAATATTTATGGGCATACACACTATTTTACAGCTTTTGTAACGCAAAATATACTTTATTTAAATTCAGGTGAAATTTGTGCTAGAAAAAAACCTTTACATGAATTTGCACTCGTTGAATGCGATGAGAAGTTAAATTTTAAAGTATTTAAATTTCAAAAAGACATAAAAAGCAAAGACTGGACAAAAACAGAATTTTTTCTAGGTGAAGATTAATGTTTGAGTTTGGAATTACAACACTACTACTTCTTTTAACGCTGGCTTTTATAATAATTTCATCTCCGTTTTTTTCTAAAATTTCAAAAATGCCAATAGCTTCAGTTGAAATAATTCTTGGGGCTATAGCTGGATATTTTGGACTTATAAATGATAATGATATGCTAAAACTTGTAGCAAATGTTGGCTTTTACTTTTTAATGTTTTTAGCAGGAAGTGAAGTAAATTTAAAAGTATTTTTAAATGCCGATAAAGATATATTAAAAAAGACTTTTGCATATCTTTTTATACTATATGTAATTTCTGTAACCACAACTTTTGGATTTAATCTTAATATACTTTTTTTAATCATACTTCCTATAATGAGTGTTGGACTTTTATCTACTTTATATAAAGACTATGGCAAAAACGAAGAGTGGCTAAATATATCAATGCTAATTGGCTCCATCGGAGAAATAATTTCTATAGCTCTTTTGACATTTTTAAGTTCTTATTTAGAATTTGGAATGGGAATACAGCTGTATTCAAGCATAGGTTATTTGATAGCATTTTTACTTTTATGTGTTGCTATTTATAAATTTACAGATGTGTTGTTTTGGTGGTTTCCAAAAATAAAAGTTATATTAATGCCACAAAATGACAAAGAAGAGCAAGACATAAGGCTTTGTATGGCTCTATTTTTTAGCATAATTTCCGTGATGTTGTGGTTAAAAATGGAAATAGCATTTGGTGCATTTGTAGCCGGCATTTTTATAGCAACATTTTTTGATCACAAAAAAGATCTCACTCAAAAGCTATCTAGCGTTGGATATGGCTTTTTAGTTCCTGTATTTTTTATACATCTTGGCTCAACTTTTAAATTAGAATCATTGTTATCGGTAGATATTGTAGAATATGCAATAATAGTATCAATTGCTCTAATTATGTTACGATTTGTATCATCTATAGCATTTTTTAAATTTATAGGTTTTAAAAATAGTATATTGATATCTTTTTCTCACTCAATGCCGCTAACACTGCTTGTAGCAACTGCTACTATAGGCTATAAATCAAAATATATAAACTATGATGAATATTCCGGACTTATCTTAGCAAGCTTACTTAGTGCCATAATAGCCCTTAATGCAATCAAGCTAATAATGTCTTATAAAAAATAGTATAAATTTTAAAATTAATAATTTATCATTAACTTTAATAGTTATTTTTTTGATACAATAACTTAAAAAATGAATAAAGGAGAAATAATGAGCGGTTCTAATACAGTTACATTAACTGATAACAGAAATGGAAAAAGTTATGAGTTTCCTATACTTGATGGAACTCTTGGTCCTTCGGTGATAGATATTTCAGCCTTACATAAAAATACTGGTATGTTTACATTTGATAGAGGATATACCTCTACTGCTATGTGTCGCTCTGATATAACATTTATAGATGGTGAAAAAAGCATATTAAAACATCGTGGTTATGATATAGCTTGGTTAGCAGAAAACAAAATTTTCTTAGATGTTGCGTATTTATTGTTATTTAAAAAACTACCAAATACAAATGAACTTGATGATTTTAGACAAGAGTTAAAAACAAGATCTTTTATAAATGAAAAGATGATAAGACTATTTGATGCTTTTCCAGATAAAGCTCATCCTATGGCTGTATTGCAAGCTTGTGTGGCAACACTTAGCACATATTATTCAAGAGATATGAATTTTGATGATCCAAAGGAATACATGGAACTTGCGATTAGAATTATCGCAAAAATGCCTACTCTTGCTGCATTTTACTACAGACACTCTATGGGTTATCCTCTTATTTATCCTGATTTGGATCGCGGATTTACAGAAAATTTCTTATATATGATGAGATCTTTTCCTCATTCACATGTTGATTTAAAACCAATTGAAATAAAAGCACTAGATACCATCTTGATGCTTCATATAGACCATGAGCAAAATGCATCCACAACAACAGTTAGAACTGTTGGCTCAACACACTCTCATCCATACTCATGTATAAGTGCTGGAATTGGTGCTCTTTGGGGGCATGCACATGGTGGTGCAAACGAAAGCGTTGTAAGACAACTAGAAATGATAGGAAGTGTGGATAATGTAGATAAATACATTAAAAAAGCAAAAGACAAAGACGATCCATTTAGATTAATGGGCTTTGGACACAGGGTTTATAAAAACTATGATCCAAGGGCAAAGGTTCTTAAAAAACTAAGAGATGAGCTTATAGATGAAATAGGTATTGATTCAAATTTAATCAAAATAGCAAATAGGATAGAAAAAATAGCTCTTGAAGATGAGTATTTTATAAGTAGAAATTTATATCCTAATGTTGATTTTAACTCAGGACTTATGCTAAAAGCACTAAAAATACCTACAAATATGTTTGCTGTTATCTTTGTAATAGGAAGAACTCCTGGTTGGATAACTCAGTGGATGGAGCTAAAACAACAAGAGACTATAAAAATTGTTCGCCCAAGACAACTATATGTAGGACCAAAAGAAGGCGATGTAAATTTAGAAAAAAGTAAAATTGAATATAAAAAACATTAAAATATTTCTAGCCTTAATTAGGGCTAGAAAAACTCATCATAAGCCAAAACATCGTTTATAATAACTTTTATGTTTTTACCGCAGCTAACAAAACTATACTCAAAACTATCCATTAATTCTCTTGCATCTTGTAAATTTAAAAAACCAGATATTTTTATCTCAAGTGTATTTTTTGATATTGCATATCGATAATCCACACTCATAGGAATTTTTGAAACATCAAAAATCATCTTATCATTTTTCTCATCATAGCCATTTACACTTATGATTATACTATTTACTATCATTGCTTTGATAATAACATTTTTCCCAAATGGTTTTTTATTTGTATTATCATAAAAATCATCATAAGAAAAATTTTCCATATCTATACAATCTTTATCTATATTTTCGCACTCTTCATCAAGTTGCTTTAATTCATCTAAATTTATAAACTCATCATAATTCAAATCAAAACTATCGTTTTCATTACATATATCGTTAGCATTAGATATAATATTTTCACATTCAAGTAAATTTATATCTTCTAATTTATCATCTTCTAAAATTTCCGCAATATCTATATTTTCATCAAGAATTTCTTCTTCATCTTTTTTACTCTCACTCACATTTTCTTCTTTTGTTTCTTCTATACTAAAAATATCTTTATGAGGTTTTTTAGATATTATATTTTCAAGACCTTTGGTTATATTTTCTTGAATTTGCGAAAATTTAGACACGCTTTGCTCAATATCATTAAAACTTTTAACACAATCACTAAAAATAATTTTTTGTATTTTTGAATTTATGAGATCAGAGCTATCACGATTTTTTACTTTGTCTTTGATTATATAAAATCCGGGCATATTTTTAGATGGTTTGATTTCGTATTCGCTGTATTTACCACTATATCTTGCACTGATTTCATTGTCACTTACAATGCTTTTACTTGGTCCTTCTTCTATAAAAAATGCTCTTTGCAATCACAATACCTCAGCTATAAGTTCAATTGGATTTTTAAATTTAGTTTTTGAGTCTATTAAATTTAGTGCGTTACTAAGCTGCATTCTGCAAGCACTGCATTCGGCACTTACTATACTCGCATTTGTTTTATTTATTTGCTCTGCTCTTTTTATACCAACTTCCCTGCTTAAATGATATTTCGCAGTTTGCATAGTAACACCACCAAATCCGCAACATGAGCTTTGATCGTCTATTTCTATGAAATCATAATTTTTAGAAAGCAAATTTCTTGGCTCTTTAAAAACTCCTTGCATTTTTCTAGCATGACAAGGATCATGATAAGTTAAAGTTTTATTCATCTTAGCTTTTTTAGATAAAATTTCTCCTAAATTTGTAAATTTATCAAAATACTCTGTTGCTAAAAATATCTTTTGGCTAACTTTTTTTGCTCTTTCTTGCCAATTTTTATCATCATGGAAAAAATGTATATAGTCTATTTTTATCATTGCAGAACATGTAGCTTCTGGTATTATTATGGCATCTAAACTCTCAAGCATTTTTTCAAAATAAGGTATATTAAACTTTGCAGCTTTCTCAACTTCTTTAAAGCATCCTGTAAAATAAGCCGCAGCACCGCAACAAGCCTGTTTTTTCATAAGATGAACATTTATTTTTAACTCTTTGGCAATCTTTAAAACACTCTCGCCAATGTTTGTATAAGCATAATTACCCATACATCCAATAAAAAGACCAATCGTTTTTTCTCCGCCATTATTTATAAATTCTTCATGTGAATTCATAAAACTTTTTTTGCTTGCAGTTGGAAGTGTTCGTTCTTTTTTAAGCATAGGTATGCTAAAGCGTGCTTTCATTGTATTTCCAAATTCGCTATCTTTATGTATTTTAAAAGCACAACTTTGAAATACATAGCCAAGTCTCGCACAAATATCAAGTATTTTTCTATGCCCTAACAACCAAAATGCTGCTTTTTTATATAGTGCTACGCCATGTGTTTTAGCTATCTCATAGCGAATATTTTCTATAGCACTATCAGTCCTAAGAGAACCAGGGCATACATCAACGCAATTTGTACATAAAAAACAGCTCTCAAAAATATTTTTTAAATTTTTATCTAATTTTAAACTACCATTATTACAAGCACCAAGAAGATCTAAATATCCTCTAGGAGAAGTTACTTCGTCTTTGTTAATGCCATAAATAGTGCAAACCTGTATACATTTACCGCATTTTACACATTTAGTGCTAATTTCTTCGAAATCAAAACTGCCCACCTTCAAACCTTTTATCAAACCGTTTTAGAAAATCTTTTTTCGCCGACATTTTTATCCATATACTCATCAAAACACATTGCTATATTTCTTATAAGTAGCGTTCCAGTTGGAGTTACTTTAATAAAATTTGGTGAAATATCTATAAAATCTTTTAAACTATCTAATTTAGATAAAGAACTTTTAAAATGATCAAAAAAGTTTATATTAAATTTATTTTCAATATCTTTTATATTTACCATAAAATTACTCATAAGACCCATTATAACGCTTTTTCTAAGAATGTCTTCTTGGTTTAATAAAACTCCTTTGAAAAAAGGAAGTTTATTTTCATCTATGGCTTTTTCATACTCGCTCATTTCTTTATAATTTTGTGCATAATGCCTAATGCCCTCACCTATACTTGTTAGACCTATACCTATAAGATCAGCCCCGCCTTTTGTAGTATAACCTTGGAAATTCCTATGCAAAGTTCCATTATTTAAAGCTTTAAAAAGCTCGTCATTTTCTTTTGCATAATGATCCATTCCTATCATTTTATAGCCATTGGAAGTTAAAAAATCATGAGTAAATTTTAAAATTTCTAGTTTCTCTTTTGGTTGAGCAATGGTGGTTTCATCAAATTTACGCATAGATTTTTTAAGCCAAGGAAGATGTGCGTAATTAAAAATAGCATATCTATCTGTATCAAGTTTTAATGATGTTTCAAGCGTTTTCTTAAAACTTTCCAAGCTTTGATAAGGAAGCCCATAAATAAGATCCATATTTATAGATTTTATACCATTTTTTCTTGCCATATCAACAGCATTTTTTGTCATTTCAAAAGGTTGAATTCTATGAATCTCTTTTTGAACTTTTTCATCAAAATCTTGAACGCCATAACTTATACGATTAAATCCATTTTCAACCATAACTTTAAGCTGCTCTTCATTTAAATATCTCGGATCTATCTCACAGCTAATCTCAGCATCTTCACTAAAGTTTTTAAAATGCTTTTTGATATTTTTTATATGTTTTTCAAGCTGCTTTGCATTAAAATAAGTTGGAGTTCCACCACCAAAATGCATTTGCGTTACAACTCTTGATGTATCTACAAATTTACTTAAAATTTCCATTTCTTTAGATACATAATCTATATATCTATCCATTTTATCTGTTTTGCTTGTATAAATCACATTGCAACCACAAAAGTAACATGCAGATCTACAAAATGGCATATGAAAATATAAAGAAAGAGGCGTTTTTGAGTCTTGATTTAATAGTTCTTTTATATACTCATCATAACTAAAATTCTCGCTAAACTCAAGTGCGGTTGGATAGCTTGTATATCTTGGACCTGGTTTTGAGTATTTTGCATAAGCATCAAAATCTATCATATGCCCTCCTTTTGGATAAATCTATCAATATCAACAAATAAATTTGGATGCTGTTTTTTTATCTTGTCTATGAGTTTATCTAAATCTATATTGATTTTTTTCTCATTTTTTTTACTCATTGCTATGTTTTTTATCTCATCCATAGCAACAACCCAAACATCTCCAAAATCAATTGGAACATGCCTATAAATACTTTTTTCAAGCCTTAAATCAAAATTCTCCTTTTGTGCCCTTTGATAAGCTTTTATAAGCTCACTTAGCGATTTTACAGATACCATTGTATGTAAATTTTGTTTTTCGTCTATAGCAAACCAAGGCTCTGCACCTTCCCAAGAGCCATTTTTTAGCGTTAAAAAACGCTCAGTTGGATTATCTGTTGGCAAAATTTCAACTATCGTCTGCTCACTACTTTTTAGTCCAAGCTCACTACTTATTTCTTGTATTTTTTTATATGGATTTTTTTCACTCATTTAACATTCCTATGTTTATCAAGCCATACCATTACACCTTTTTGCGCATGAAGTCTATTTTCTGCTTCTAAAAATATCTCATCTGCGTGTTTTTCAAAAACTTCCTCGCTAACTTCATATCCGCGATATGCAGGCAAACAGTGCATAAATATGGCATTTTTATTTGCTAATTTCATTAAATTTTCATCAACCATAAAACCACTAAAATCTTTTATACGCTTTTGTTTTTCTTCTTCTTGTCCCATAGAAACCCAAGTGTCGGTAATTACTACATTTGCACCATTAATGGCTTCTTTTATGTTATTATTTATACAAATTTTTGCACCACTTTTTTTAGCATTTTCTAAGGCAATATTAACTACATTTTTTGGCGGTTCATAGCCATTTGGTGTTGCCATGCTAAGTTCTAAACCTAATTTTGATGCAAGCATTAACCATGAGTTTGCAATGTTATTTCCATCCCCTATATATGCAACTTTTCCACTCACACCAAGCTCAAGCATAGTCATATAATCAGCCATTATTTGCACGGGATGAAAATCATCACTAAGTCCATTTATCACAGGAACACCTGAAAATTTAGCAAGATCTTCTAAGTCGCTTTGCTTATAAACCCTAGCCATTATCATATCACACATTCGCCCTATTACTCTTGCTGTATCTTTTACTGGCTCACCTCTTCCAAGCTGTATATCTTTTGAGCTTAAAAACAGACCTTTCCCTCCAAGTTGGTAAATGCCAACTTCAAAGCTTATTCTAGTTCTAGTTGAGCTTTTCTCAAAAATCATAGCTAAAACTTGATCCTTTAAATAAGGCTTATACTCTTTTTTCTTGGCTTCTTTTTTTATATTTTTTGAAATTTCTAAAATTTCTAAAATTTCATCTTTACTAAAATCATTAATTGTTAAAAAATGCCTCATATCTTTCTTTCAAACTACTTAAATTTAAGCTTTTTGCAAAATTTCACAAGCTTCTTTTGCATGATAAGTTATAATCATATCAGCACCTGCTCTTTTCATACCAAGCAATGTCTCCATCATAACCTTATCATAATCTATCACACCAAGCTTTGCTCCAGCTTTTAAAAGTGCGTATTCTCCGCTTACATTATAAGCACATATCGGAAGAAGAGTTCTATCTCTTAAATCCCTTATAAGATCCAAATAAGCCAAAGCTGGTTTTATCATAAGTATATCCGCACCTTGTGCTTCATCTTCTAAACTTTCATTTATAGCCTCTAATCTATTTGCTGGATCCATTTGATACGACTTTCTATCGCCAGCTTTTGGAGTGCTTTCAGCAACATCTCTAAAAGGTCCATAATAAGCACTAGCAAATTTAGTTGAATATGCCATTATAGGTAGATTTTCATATCCTCCATCATCAAGAGCAAAGCGGAGTGTTTCTATAATCCCATCCATCATTCCACTTGGAGCTATCATATCTGCACCATTTTCAGCGTGTATCAAAGCTTGTTTCGCAGAAATATCTAGTGTGGCATCATTATCAACAGTGCCATGAACATGATCCATTATACCGCAGTGTCCGTGATCTGTATATTCACAAAAACAAAGATCTGTTATGACTATAAGATTTGGAAATTTATCTTTTATAGATCTTAAACTTTTAGCTATAATTCCATCATTACTTAAAGCATCGCTTCCTATGCTATCTTTTAGACTAGGAATTCCAAATAGCATAATAGCTTTTATGCCTAAATTTACAACAACAGAACACTCTTTTAAAATTTCATCTAAACTCATTTGATAAACACCAGGCATTGATGATATTTCATTTTTTATATTTTTACCCTCAACTACAAAAAGAGGATAAATAAAATCACTGCCACTTAGATAAGTTTGCCTAACTAAATCTCGCATCTGAGCAGTAAGTCTTAATCTTCTAAATCTCTTAAACATGGTTTATCCTTTTTCGTAAAATGTCTATTAGTTTATCATAATTGCATTAAATATCTAATAAAAATTTAAATAACATAATTTATATATTATATTATTTAGTGTATTATAATGTCTCAAAAAAATAATAGGATGTTTTATGCAAATAGAAATTTCACAAATAGCTAACCTACCATCACATTTTGGTATGTTTAAAGTTCAATCTTTTAAAGAAGGCAAAAAAGAGCATTTAGTTATATTTAAAGAGCCTTTTGGGGATATTTTAAATGTAAGAATTCACTCAGAATGCTTAACTGGAGATGCGCTTGGAAGCCTTAAATGCGACTGCGGAGATCAGTTGGCAGCTAGTTTAAAATACATATACGAAAATACTGGCATGGTAATTTATCTTAGACAAGAAGGACGAAATATAGGATTATTAAATAAAATAAACGCATATTCTTTGCAAGATAAAGGCTATGATACAATTGAGGCAAATCATCAGCTAGGATTTAAAGCAGATGAAAGAACATATGAGATAGTGGATTTTATACTAAAACACTATGGCATAAAAAAAATAAATTTACTCACAAATAATCCCCAAAAACTGATGGGATTAAAATGCGTAGAAGTTGTAAAAAGAGTGCCAATAATTATCAAATCAAACAAATACAACGAAAAATATCTAAAAGTAAAACAGGAAAAAATGGGGCATATGCTTGATGATTGATATACCTGATAATTTTTATGAAAAGTGTGATAAATTTAAAGAAATACTATATAAATTTAACACAATTCATAGTTTTACAACATACAAAAACATTGATGATGTCATAGAAGATAGCATAAAACCTTTAGAATTTTTAAATTTCTATCCTAAAAATGCTATTGATATAGGAAGTGGTGCTGGCTTTCCTGCAATTTTTTTAGCGCTTATTTTAAAAGATTGCAAATGGAGCTTATATGAACCACATACGAAAAAATCGTCATTTTTAAACTATGTAAAAGTGGCTTTAAATTTAGAAAATATTATAGTTTATAATGCTAAAATTGAGAGTTGCAAAAAATTTATAGCCGATTTTATAACATCAAGAGCAGTTATGAAAACCAAAGATTTACTTCAAATTTGCAATGGTTTCTATGATGAAAATACAAAATTCCTTTTTTACAAAGGAAGTAGTGTAGAAGACGAAATTCAAGATTTAAATACCAAAATATTTAATGACGGAGTAAGAAATTATCTATTTATGGAAAAATTATGTTAGTAAAAATTTTAGCACTTTTAGCCATTTTGTTTATTATATATATTTTATTTTTTAAAATGCAAAGAAAAAATGTAGAAAATAACACAAAAAAAAAGAAAAAAAATGCAAGTATAGAAAATTTTGTAGAATGCGAAAAATGTTCAACTTTTGTAGAGCTTAAAGATACTGTTTTAAAAGATGGTAAATACATATGCAAAGAGTGTATAAAAAAGGAGCAAAATGCAGATAATTGGTGATAGACTTATAAATTACGAGCCTCTTACTTACACAAAAAATCCTAGTAATTTGCATGAGCATATTGTATTTGATTATGATGAAAAAAATATACAACTTGCATTAAACTCAAATCTCAAATTCTCTCTAATAGTAAATGATAGTTATGAAGCAATTATGGCAAATGCACTCGGTGCTAAATTTATAATTATAAAAAATGAAAACATAATACATGAAATACAAAATTTGGCAACATACTATCTTTTTGATAGCAAAATAGCTATGATAGTAAATGACAAGAACGACATTTTAAGGGCTATAAAGCTTAGAATTGATGCTGTAATTTATAGGAGGGCGATAAAAAATGGAAATTTTTAAAACAACTTTTTTAATGGTGGCTTTAATGCTGCTTTTTATATTTGTGGGATACTCCATAGGCGGAGAACAAGGTATGATAATAGCATTTTTGATAGCTTGTGCTACAAATATTTTTAGCTACTTTTTTAGCGATAAAATAGTATTAAAACATTACAATGCAATAGAAGTTGATCAATCAAACGCAAGCGGACTTTATCAAATCGTGCGAAATTTAGCTGCTAAAGCTGGTACTCCTATGCCAAAAGTTTGCATTATACCAGATAATACACCAAATGCTTTTGCAACTGGAAGAAATCCATCAAATGCCGTAGTTGCAGTAACTGAGGGGCTTTTAAATTTACTTAATGAAAAAGAAATACAAGCTGTGCTAGCTCATGAGATGAGTCATGTTAAGCATTATGATATATTAACCGGCTCTATTGCAGCAGTTTTTGCAGGAGCTATAGCAATGCTTGCAAATTTCGTACAATTTGGAGCAATGATGGGTGGAAACAAAGATGGAGAAAACAGAGGAAACCCTATTTTGATGTTAGTTCTAGCTATAATTATGCCTATAGTTGCTACGATAATTCAAATGAGTATATCAAGAAGCAGAGAATACGCAGCAGACAAAGGTGCAGCTATGCTAACGCAAAATCCGCAAGGTTTGATAGATGCTCTTAGCAAACTAGAAAATTATGCAAGAAGTGGTGCTATGTTACAAAACGCAACACCGCAAAGTGCTCATATGTTTATAATAAATCCTTTTAATGGTTTAAAAAATAGCCTTTCATCTCTTTTTAGAACCCATCCAAGCACACAAGATAGAATTAACGCACTTAAAGAAATAAAAACAAATATGGGTTGGTAGATAAATTTAAAGCAGAATATTCTGTTTTAAATTTAAACTAGCCCCTTAAATCTTTTGCATTTTCTAAATAAATGCTTCTAGTTGGAAAAGCGAATTTTACATGATGTTTTTCTAAGATATCCATTATCTTTAACATAACATCTTCTTTAACTGATAAAAACTCTGCCCAAACAACGCTTTTTGAAAAGCAATATATCATGATATTTATAGATGATTCACTAAATTCATCCAATACAACAAAAAGATTATTTTTATATCCAGCTAAATCATCAACAGAAACCATGCTTCTTCCATATTTAAATATTTCTTTTGAACTTGTTGTTTCCACAGGTACTGCTATACCAGGATGATTTGTTAGCATATCTTTTATATCTGCTATACAAGCTTTAATTTGATTAGGAGTAGTGCTATAATCTATACTCAAATACATCTTGATTTGCCTTCCAACTTTACGTCTATCCCAGTTTTTAACACTATTATCCATTATTTTTGAATTTGGAACAAAAACAAGAGCGTTGTCAAATGTTCTAATAGTAGTTTTTCTAAGTCCAGTTTCTACAACTGTTCCTTCTACATTTCCACAAACTATCCAATCTCCTTGAGAAAATGTATTATCAAGTATAAGCATTATTGAGGCAAAAAAGTTAGCTATGATATCTTTTGTTGCAAGAGCTATAGCCAAACCTCCTATACCAAGAGAAGCGACAAAAGCCGATACATTAAATCCAAGAGAACTTAAAATAAGCAAAATTGCTATAATTATTACTATTATATAGATTACTTTTATAAATAAATTTAAAATCTCTTTCTTTCCACCTTTTTTTGCAAGATGGCCTATTATCATTACGCCATAACCATCCATAACACTAGTTACCAACCAAGCATAAAGGAGAATATAGACTATATTTAACCCACTAGCAAATTTAATAGGAACGGGCGATGGATAGAAAAATATACTCATACTAATATCAACGCCATAGGCAAGGAGTAAAAATCCCATAGGCTTTTTAATGATATCAACAACTTCTTTTTTTACATTATCTTTATGATCTTTGTTTTTTGAAAAAATAGTAAAAATAAAATATATAATATTTGCAAATGATTTTCTAAGAGAAAAGAAAAACAGCATAATCACAGATATTAAAACAACTTTTCCACTATTTATGGTTTCTACATCAAAAGGACTTCTTTGATTTATAAATTTTATAAATCCTTTTAAATTTAGACTTGTAAAAAACATATTACTAGCAAGAAGATTTGTATTTGAAAGTAAAAATTCAAATATTTCTTCATATGTCTTTTTATGCAGTTCATAAATATAAAAATCTTCCTTATAAAGTTCTTGAGCATTATTATCAATGTCATTTTCTAAAATTTTTATTTTAGTAAAATTGTTAGTTTTTATATTCAATAGTGATTTTTCTATGATATCCTTTAATTCAGATTGATTAGTTCCTTCAATGAACATTTTTTCAATTTTTATCAATGTAGAATAAAAAATCTCACTAAGTTCTGTTGTATAAAGCTTGATTGCAGTTTTAATAAATTGCTCACTTTTAGTATTGTTTTTGTATTTTTTATAATCTCTTGTTAATTTTTTTTTCTCCTCAATATATTTTTCTATAAAACTTAATGGAAATTTTTGATTTGTTATGGCTGATGGAATTTTATTTAATAAATCTGTTTTAGTATTAGTTAATTTTTGTACTTCATCTTCGGTTGAGTTTTGATCATTTTGCCATTTTAATATATCTATTTGTTTATTTATACCAATTAACTCATCTACAAATTCAAAAAGTGTATTTTTGAGCGTATCTTCGGACTCTTCAGTTGTATTATCATCAACTATTTTTTGGGCTATTATATTAACAAGTTCTTGATTTTGATTATCTTGGGTTAAATTTGCATCAACCATCTTTGATATATTTTCTGCTAGTTCTTGATTTTGAGATGACAAAGCATTTGAACTATTATTATCAGTCGCATACAGAAAATTTAAACAAAAAGATATAAGAATAAAAATAGATATAAATTTGTTATTCATGAATTTCCTTGAATTATAAGAGTAAGAAATATTGGCAAAATTTACTATAAATAAATAAATATTTTTTAAATTACTGTTAATGAAAATAATTTAAATATAATTGTATTAAATTTTAAAATAAACCTAAAATATTTGGAATTTCTGTATCATTGTATATTTTTAAAGGATTTTTTGAGCTAAATTTTACTTTTGTATCGATAAGCTCTTTTCTAAGTTCAGATTGTGCATTGTTTTTCATAGCCTCAGCATTTGCAGCTATTTTTAAATCAGCAGAACTTGGATTAGATGGCGCTAAGGCTGCCCTTTTTATCTGCTCACTTTTTTGAATAGTTTCTTGCGGAGTTTTGCCTTTACTAGTATCAAGCATAACCTCGCCACCAACAGCATACTGCTTGCCATCTGGACCTTTTTCATAACTATAATTTAGTCCTCTTATAAGACCGGCTCCACTTGCAAGATGTGCCGCCTCGTGTGCTTTTACTTCACTATCTCGCTTTTGAAGTTTTGCAACTTGTAGTTTTTCTTCTTGCGAGAGTTCATTTTTGTTTTTATTATAATTATTTTCGTAAGGATTATTTGGTGTAAAAGATGTGTATATTTGCACTATATCTCCTTATTTTATTTCATAAAGAGCATTAACAAGCAAAATGGATGTTTATAAACATCCATTTTGTAAATAATTAATTATTTTTTCTTGCCTTTAGCAGGTGCTTTTGTTTTTCCACCATTTGCAACTGACTCTTTAAGTTTTTTACCAACTTTGAATTTAACTGTATTTCTAGCAGCTATTTTCATCTCTTTTTGTGTTCCTGGAACTTTTATAGTTCTAGCAGCTCTTTCTGATACACTAAAAGTACCAAAACCTACAAAAGTCATGCTTTCGCCTTTAGAAAGTACCTCTGTTAAGCTTTCTAAAACAGCGTCTAATGCAGCTGTTGTATCTTTTTTTGTTAATTCTGCTTTTTCAGCAACCTTTTGAATGAAATCCGCTTTTGTCATGATGACTCCTTAAAAGAAATTAATACCACATATTTTACAATGTTTTTAAGGAATATTCAATAGTTTTTTAAAAAAATATACTAAATTTCCTAAATTTTGGGCATTTATAGATAAAATTTTAGGAAATACAATGATTTTTTAGTGTTTTAAAAGCTCTTCTATGGAAGATTTTATTTCTTGCATTGTTAAATTTGTTACTTCTTTTACAAAATTTCCATCTTTATCAAAAAGATAAATTGCAGAACTATGTGCCACAGAATATTGCATTTGAGAGTCTTTAAGATCTACTATTTGGTATTTAACACCGAAATTTGATGTCATTTTATCAAGATTATCTACTACAATACCAACTGAGTTGGGGTAAAAATACTTCACAAACTCATCAGTTTCTTTAACTTTATCTCTTTGAGGATCAAGCGTTACAAAGACAATCATAATTTCATCTTTTTTTGGATTATTTTCTAAAGCAGTAGAAACAAGTGTTAAAGTGGTAGGACAAACATCTGGACAAAAAGTATAACCAAAATAAAATATCTTATATTTTCCATCAAAAGAGCCCATTGTTACTTTACCATCGATACTTTGAGCACTAAAATCATACTTGTTTTTATCTTTTAGTATATTTGAGACACCAAAACTAATAGCAAATATAACAACCGCCAAAGCTATATATGTAAGAATGTTTTTCACAATGAACCCTTTTTATTTTTAATGCATTTTAATAGGTTTAATTTCCTTAACAGGAACTTTATCTAATGTAACTGTTTGTCCATTATCAAAAGTAAGTGTCATTTTTACATTTTCTCCAACTACCATTGGTTTTTTAATACCTATAAACATTACATGTAAACCACCTGGCTTCAACTCTGTTGTCGAGTTAGCTTTAATGTCTATTTTTGGTACTTGAATCATTTTTTTCATACCATTTTCTTCTATATGTGTATGAAGTTCTGTAACATCACTAAGACTATTTGTAGCCGAAACCAAAGCTATATCTTTATCGGTATTATTTTTAATTAACATAAACGCACCGCTATTTTTAGCATTTGGCGGCGTAGCTTTTGCATAAGCATTGCTTACATCAATATCTGCTGCATACGCAAACATCATTCCGCTAACTATAGTTGATAAAAATATTTTTTTCATTTACTATCCTTAAAAAATTTAAATGCAAAGTTAATTATATAATCAAATGTTAAATATAAATTTATATACTATAAATTTAGATTTTAAGAAAAAATTTAATATAATCACAAATTATTTTTATTTTAAATCAAAAATTTTGGAGTATTGTTTTGAAAAAAATAGTTCTTTTTGTTGTTTTGTTTATTGGCTTATTATATTCAAAAAGTTTAGAGCAAATTTATCTTGAAGATGGCATAGAAGCTGTAAAAAAGATATTAGATGAAAATATCAAAAAATCAAATTTTTGGATAGATACAATAAAAGATATAGATGTAAAATATGGTTATTATGATAATAATACAACCATAATAACGGTAGACAAAGTCGGTAAAAAAATGAGTATGTATACATATGAGGATGGAAATCTTACAAATATTTTTCATCAAGATATCATTACCGGGGAACTTGGCGATAAATTTAAAGAAGGTGATTTAAAAACGCCAGTTGGTGCGTATGAAGTTACAAGAAGATTTACTCCGCCAAGCGATTATTATGGACCAATAGCTTTTTCTCTATCTTATCCAAATTTATATGATAAAATACTTGGAAAAACAGGTGGCGGCATATGGATACACGGATTTCCAAGTGATGGAAATAGAAAAAACGAGCTTACGACAGAAGGTTGTGTGGCACTTAAAAACGATTTGCTTTTAGAATTTGATGAACTTATGCAAAAGCAAACATCAAGAGCAATAGCTCTTATATCAGAATCAGGTGAAGCAAAGGCTTCAAAAGATGATATTGCTATACTTTTAAGAGATATATTTTTTTGGAAACAAGCTTGGACTATTAGCGATATAGACAAATATTTAAACTTTTATGATGATAGTTTTGTTAGATATGATGGTATGAAATTTGATGATTTTAAAGTCATGAAAAAAAGGATATTTGACAAAAAAGAGAGTAAAAAAATTGTATTTAGTGATTATGAAATATCCCCATATCCAAACTCGCAAGGCAAAAAAATATTTAGAATAGCTTTTATGGAGCATTACGAAGCACCTAGTCATAAATTTCAAGGTCAAAAAACTCTATATGCTATGATAAAAGATGGTAAAATGAAAATTATTTTAGAACAGTAGTTTTAAAATGTCTGAAATTTTAATAAATTTAAATAATTTAAAACATAATGTTTCGCAAATTTCAACCAAAATAGGAAGTGTTAGGAAAATCATAGCAGTTTTAAAAGACAATGCTTATGGACATGGTTTAGTTTTAATGGCAAAAGAACTAGCAAATTTAGGTGTGCGTTATGCTTGTGTAAGAAGTATAGATGAAGCTAACGATATAAAAGAATTTTTTGATGATATATTGGTGCTTTCACATATACCAAACGGAAATGAAAATATAGACTTTACATATGCCATAAATGATTTATCGGCACTTGAGATAATAAAAGAAAACTCAAAAATTCATTTTGCTATCGATACATTGATGCATAGAAATGGGATTTTGCAAAAAGATTTTGAACTTGCTTGTAAAATTGCCAAAAAAAGAAATTTAAAACTTCTTGGTGCATACACGCATTTTAGATCTGCTGATGAAATCGGCAGTGATTATTTTGCACAAAAAATGGTATATGAAAAATCAAAAAAAAGTTTAAAAGCCGTAGCTTGTAAATTTGGATATGAAAATTTAGTTTTTCACTCTCACAACTCAGCTGCTACAAATAGAGCCGAGAAAATTGATGATGATTTTATAAGAGTTGGCATATCTTTATATGGATATAATGAATTTTGTGATACATTAAATTTAAAACCGATACTTAGTTTATGGGCAAATAGAGTTAGTAAAAGAGTTTTAAAAAAGGGTTGTTGTGTGGGTTATGGAGCGAAATTTTGTGCTAAAGAAGATATAAATATCGCTACTTACGATTTAGGATACGCAGATGGTCTTTTTAGATATAATGGAAATGGCGAACTTTTTATAGAAAATGGTAAAAAACTACTTGGCAAAATGTCTATGGATAGTTTTAGCTGCGAAGATAGCGGAGAAAAAATTTGTATTTTTAAAGATGTTACAAAATGGGCTAACTTTTTTAACACAATAAATTATGAAATTTTAGTAAAGCTATCGCCACGAATAAAAAGAAAAATTGTAACGGAGTAAAAATTTGGACAGTTATGAATATATGGAACTTCTAAAAAATTTAAAAAACAAAATAGAAAATATAATATCTATAATAAATCCCACTAAGGCACAAGAGCGTATAGATGAGATAGAAGAATTGCAAAAAGATCCATCACTTTGGAGCGATGCAAAAAAAGCCGGTGCTTTAAATAAAGAAAAAACAAAACTAAGCAATATTTTATCTAGTTATGAAAAAGCAAAAAATGGCCTATATGACGCTAAGGATATTTTTGAATTGGCACAAGATGAAAACGATCACGAAACTATCAATTCTTTATTTGAAGAATCTTCAAATTTGGAAAATTTAATAACAAATTTTGAAATTCAAATGATGTTAAGTAGCGAAGATGATGGTAAAAACGCGATAGTTAGCATTCATCCAGGAGCTGGTGGAACAGAAAGCAATGACTGGGCAAGTATGCTTTATAGAATGTATTTGAGATTTTCTGAAAGAATGGGATATAAAGTCGAAACACTAGATTTTCAAGAAGGTGAAGAAGCTGGCCTTAAAGATGTAAGCTTTATTGTGCGCGGCGAAAACGCTTATGGATACCTAAAAGCAGAAAACGGCATACATAGACTTGTTCGCACAAGTCCTTTTGATAGTGCAGGACGAAGACACACAAGTTTTAGTTCTGTGATGGTAAGCCCAGAGTTAGATGATGATATACAAATTGATATAGAAGAAAAAGATATAAGATTTGATTATTATAGAGCAAGCGGTGCTGGAGGGCAGCATGTAAATAAAACAGAAAGTGCGGTTAGAATTACACACATTCCAACAGGAATAGTAGTTCAATGTCAAAACGATAGAAGTCAGCACAAAAATAAAGCAACGGCACTAAAAGTATTGCAATCTAGACTTTACGAATTAGAGCTGGAAAAACAAAATACTGAAAATTCATCCCAAAAAAGCGATATAGGTTGGGGGCACCAAATACGCTCTTATGTGTTATTTCCTTATCAACAAGTAAAAGATGTCAGATCTAATATAGCATATTCGCAAACCGATGCTATATTAGATGGAGATATAAAAAAAGTTATCGAAGATGTGCTTATAGCACAAAAAAGCAATAAATAAAGGAGAAAAATATGAATTACGAAGCAGTTTTAGTTCAACTAGGTTACACGCAAAATGATGCGAGCATAGAAAAGATTAAAAGAATACTATCAAAATGCGATTTAACAGATAAAGAACTACAACATATAGTAGAGTTAAATGACAAATTAAAAACTTATCTTAGTTATATAACAATGTCAAATTCATATGATTATTTTAAAATAAAATATGAAAAATCACCACAAAATACAAAAGAAGATATCATTAATATGATAGAAAATTGGTCTGATAAATACAAAATAGCCATTCAAAAAGTAGAAAATAAAGAAACATACTATATAACTCATAAAATTTAAAAAGGAGAAAAAATGAAAAAAAATATAATTTTTTCTATACTTTTATCATTTATTTTTATTGGTTGCGCATCAACTTCTAAAAACTTAAATGATAGAAATTATAAAAAAAACACAGCAGATAAATCCCCATTAACACAAAAACAGATAGAAGCCCAAACCTATAAGTTAGAAATTTTAAAAACCTCTTGCGATAATTCACAAAATCCACAAGTATGCGAACAAGCGGGCGATAGTGCAAATGCTTTAGGAAAATACGATATAGCTATAAAATATTATGATATTTCTTGCAAACAAAACTTTTTTTCATCTTGCATTAAACTTGCAAATGTTTATGAAACAGCAACACAATCTAACATAAAAGATGAGATAAAAGCTTTACAAATTTATGATCAAACATGCAAAAAGGGTGATAAATTTTCTTGCACAAAAGCAGGTGATTTCTTTTATAAAAAAGACGACATAAAAACAGCACTTGAATATTTCAACTATGCTTGCGGTCTTTATGAGATAAAGTCATGTTTTTTGATGGCTGAAATATTTGAAAAAGGTAAAGGCGAAATTCCAAAAGACTTAGAAATAGCAAAAAATATATATACAACCATTTGTTTTAGAGGTGATAGTGATGGTTGTAAAAAAATGAAAAAATTAGATAAGTAAAACCTACTTATCTAGCTTATGTGTTTTGTATTTGCGGATCTCCAAAAAGTCTGTTCATATAAGATATATTTTCATCTTCTTTGTTTTTGTTTAAATTTAGACTTTGATTATCATCAATTTTTATATCAGAAGTCTTTAATTCATTTAAAGAATTTTGCGTTTGTATTTCTTCATTGGTTTCGTTTTTTAAATTTACATTTTCTATATTTTTGTCATTTTTTTGGATATTTTCTTCTTTTGTATAAGAATCTATTTTTATTTTGGTTTCTTTATCGAAAGTTTGTCTTAAAACTTTCATTATGACAGACGAACTTTTACGAAGAATATCTTGGTTTTCGCCACTGGCACTTGAGTTTAAAAACATTATATTGCTTTCAAATTTTACAAACTCTATGCATACATCAAAGCATTTTCCAAGTTCATAACTTCTATCGTATAAATTTTTTAAAAATTCATCATAATGTGCTTTCTTAGGTTTATCAAAACTTACTGGCGTAGAAGTATCTAAAGTATTTAATTTATCTTTTTCTAAAGAGCTTATCATCTCATCTATACTCTTTAAATTTGTAGCTTCCATCATCATAAAAAACATCAAAAGCAAAACAAAATTGTCATCTACATCCACACTAAGCATAGTTTTTGATTTTGATAGAATTTTAAAAAATCTTTCACAAAGCAACAAAGAATATCTGCTATCTTTATTTAAAAATTTATCTTTTAGATTAACAATCATCTCATCTATTATATTTTGAGTTTCATATCCTTCAAGTTCTTTTGCAAGATTTATTAACTCGTTTTTGTCGTTTTTAAGTATAGTTTCAAAAATTTTTTCTATTTTATCTGGGTCTAAAAGTCCAAGCATAGAAGAAACAGATGCTTTTGTTAAATTTGAGTTTGTAAATATTATAGCTTGATCAAGTAAAGTCAGTGTATCTCTAAGAGAACCGCTTCCAGATCTTGCAAGTATTTGAAGAACGCCGTCTTCATATTTTATATTTTCACTACTTAAAATAAACTGCAGGTGTTTTACTATTTCGTTTTTATTTATAGGTCTAAATCTAAAATGCTGCGTTCGCGATATGATAGTAAGGGGCAATTTTAACGGATCTGTTGTAGCAAGTATAAATTTAACATACTCAGGTGGCTCTTCAAGAGTTTTTAAAAGAGCGTTAAAAGCTTCTTTTGTAAGCATATGAACTTCATCTATGATAAAAATTTTAAATCTTGCTATAGCTGGTTTATATCTAGTTTGTTCTATAAGATCCCTTATATCATCTATTTTCCTATGGCTTGCAGCATCCATCTCTATGATATCAATGTGGCGATTTTCATTTGCCATTTTACAATTATCACAAATTTCGCAAGGCATAGAGCTAGGCCCCTCAGAACAAACCATAGCTTTTGCAAAAATTCTTGCAGTTGATGTTTTACCACTTCCTCTAAGTCCAGAAAAAAGATACGCATGACCCAATCTTTGTGTATCAAGAGCATTTTTTAAACTTTTTACTACCTGTTCTTGTCCTATCAATCCATCAAAGTTACTGGGTCTATATTTAAGTGCTAATGCCAACAATTTTCCTCAAAATAAAATAAAATTATATTTTAACACACCATTCATAATAAATCTCTTTATATATCTATATAAATATAGTTTTATTTTGCTATAATAGTGGAAATTTATAGATGTGGGGATAAAAAATGAATAAAAAAATAGTTATAATAATTATAACAATAGCTCTTATACTTGGAATTGTTTTATCAAATATATCTTTTGAAAAAAACCAAAATAATATAATTTCAAAAGATCAAATATCTAAAAACTTAGAACCTTTAGAGTGTAATTTATCAGAACATCCTTGCAAAGCGACTTATAACTCAAAAGAAATTGAAATATCTCTTAGTCCTAGACCAATACAAGTAATGACGCCGCTTGATTTATCAATTTCTGGACTTGATAGTGATATCAAAGATTTAAATGTGAGATTTAATGGTGTAAATATGGATATGGGAACAATTAAGGCAAATTTAAAAAGTGTTGGTTTAAAACATATGGCAACAGTCACGCTTAGTGCTTGTGTTATTAGTGTAATGAGATATGAACTTGCCGTGTATTCAGGAGACAAAGACCTAAACATCAAAGTATATTTTGATGTTTATCAATAATCTTTAATCATTCATTACAGCTAAAAGCTCTTCATTATTTTTAGTTTTAAGCATTTTAGAATATAAAAATTTAAGAGCTTCCACATCATCCATACTTGACATTGCGCTTCGTATAATCCAAATTCTTTGTAAATTATCTGGACCTTGTAAAAGTTCTTCTTTTCTAGTTCCGCTTTTTAAAATATCTATAGCCGGATAAATTCTTCTATCAGATATATTTCTATCAAGAACTATTTCACTATTTCCAGTTCCTTTAAACTCTTCAAATATAACTTCATCCATTCTTGAACCGGTATCTATGAGTGCTGTTGCCACGATAGTAAGACTACCGCCTTCTTCTATATTTCTAGCTGCACCAAAAAATCTTTTTGGCTTATGAAGTGCATTTGCATCCACGCCACCTGTTAAAACTTTACCACTTGAAGGAGTTACTGTGTTATACGCTCTTGCCAGTCTGGTTATAGAATCAAGAAGTATAATGACATCTTTTTTCATCTCAACCAAACGCTTTGCTTTTTCTATAACAAGCTCCGCAACTCTTACATGATTTATCGCAGGCTGATCAAAAGTTGAACTATAAACCTCGCCTTTTACACATCTTTGCATATCTGTAACTTCTTCTGGTCTTTCATCAACCAAAAGAACCATTAAATGAACCTCTGGATGGTTTATAGCAATACCATGGGCTAATTCTTTCATTAATTCTGTTTTACCACTTCTTGGAGGTGCTACTATCAATCCGCGTTGTCCTTTTCCAATAGGAGTAAAAAGATCTAAAACCCTTCCTGTTAATTTTGAAGATTCATACTCTAAAACTATTTTTTTAGTAGGAAAAAGCGGTGTTAGATTATCAAAAAGGGGTCTATCTTTAGCTTCTTGCAAAGGCATATAATTAACTGCTTCTATTTTTAATAAAGCATAATATTTCTCTTGATCTTTTGGCTCTCTAACTTGACCTGTAACTATATCCCCAACCCTAAGAGCAAATTTGCGAATTTGAGACTGACTAACATAAGCATCATTGGCAGTATCGCTAAAATTTGCATCCATTGCCCTTAAAAATCCATAACCATCATTTGTAATCTCAAGAATTCCGGTAAATAGTATAAAGCCACCCTGTTTGGTTTGGGCTTTTAGTATTTCAAAGCATAGTTCTTGTCTTCTAAATTCTCGCGGATTTTCAACTCCAATCTCTTCAGCTATATCAACCAAACTTTTAATATCTAAAAGTCTTAAATCCTCTATCTTGTAGCCATCAACAGGAATGTGTGTCCTTTGATGCTGTTTTTTGCCATTTTCCATCGTTCCTCTTTAAATTTTGCGTAGAATCACAAAAAAGAATAAAAGTAGTTTTTTAAAACTATTATTCTAGTTAAATTTTTAAAAATTGTCAAGAAATACCAGTGTAAAATAAAATTGTAGTGCAACAACTTATTATCAATCTAGATTTTTTACTAATTTTTGGATTTACAATAAATATATCTTTATAAATACCTAAATTTTTACCATTTAAAACTTTGTCTATAATGGAAATATTCATATAAATATCTAAAAAATAAACTATAAATAGGCTTATCATAATAAAATTATTTACATTTAGTGCAAATATAATAAAACAAAGTAATATAAAATTTCCTTTTGACATTAAAAATAAAATGGGAAATTTTGTATAATTTTTTATATATTCTTGAATAATATCTAAAAAATTTTCACTTTTAACTAAATAAATATCAATAATCTCAAATAGGAAAAATATAAAAGAAAGATAAAATATATTCATATTATAAATATTAAATTTGGTTGCAGAGGACGGATTTGAACCGCCGACCTTCGGGTTATGAGCCCGACGAGCTACCACTGCTCTACTCTGCGATAAAATCTAACTTTACTAGACTACTAGTGGATGGGGTAAGAGGATTCGAACCTCTGAATGACTGGACCAAAACCAGTTGCCTTACCGCTTGGCTATACCCCAATATCATAAAACGAAATGTAATTATATCTAATCATAATTTAAATGTCAAGTATTTTAAAAACAAATTTAATTTTCTTTAAAAGCACCTATTTTTAAAATTTTATTCATTCTGTTTTTTAAAAGTTCATCTTTTGGAAGATTATAAAGCTCATCTAATGTATTTAATACATAAGCCCCAATAGCTTTGGCGGCTCCATCTTTATCCCTATGAGCACCATTTATAGGCTCTTTTATAACATCATCTATCAAATTTAATTCCATTAAATCATCTGCTGTTATTTTCATTGCTTTAGTTGCTATTTCGTTTTTTAATGGATCATTCCAAAGAATAGCAGCACAACCCTCGGGCGAAATCACTGAAAACACTGAATTGGTAAGCATGGCAAGTCTATCTACAACACCTATTGCTAAAGCACCGCCGCTTCCTCCCTCGCCAATAACTATAGCTATCGTTGGTGTAGCGATATCGCTTAGAGCAAACAAATTTCTAGCTATAGCCTCACTTTGTCCTCTCTCTTCAGCTCCAATCCCAGGATATGCACCAGGAGTGTCTATTAAAAATACAACAGGCAAAGAGAACTTTTCAGCCATTTTAGCAAATCTTAAAGCTTTTCTATAACCCTCAGGATGAGGCATCCCAAAATTTCTTTTTAGTTTATTCTTAGTCCCTCTTCCTTTTTGTTCGCCTATTACCATAACTTTTTGCTCTGCAATATATCCAACATAGCAAACAATTGCTGGGTCATCTCTATAAGCTCTATCTCCATGGAGTTCATATGAATCTGTTAGTAAAGCTCTTATATAATCTAATGCATAAGGTCTATCGGGATGCCTAGCAAGGCTTAAACGTTGAAATTCGTTTAAATTTTTATATGTTTTTGAAATTTCTTTTTCTAAATTTTTACCTAAAATTTCAACAGCGTGAGTGTCACCTTTTATCTTAGCTGCGGCTATACTCTCATCAAGTTGTTTGATATTTTTTTCAAAATCTAGATAATTAGCCAATTTTAATCCAATCTTTTAAAAATCAAAGAGCCATTAGTTCCACCAAAACCGAATGAATTGCTCATTACTGCTTTTAATTCGGCTTTTCTTGCTTTATTTGGAACATAGTCTAAATCACATTCTTCATCAGGTGTTGTATAATTTATAGTGGGAGGAATAGTGCCTTCTTGCATAGCCATTAAACAAATTACGGCTTCAATTGCTCCAGCAGCACCTAAACAATGTCCAGTTTGACCTTTTGTTGAACTAACAGGAGGAACTTTTGAACCAAAAATTTGCTTTAATGCAGCCGTTTCATTTTTATCATTTATAGATGTTGAGGTGCCATGTGCATTAATATAATCTATATTGATATTTCCTGCCATATTTAATGCTTTTTTCATAGCTCTAGTAGGTCCATCTACTACCGGAGAGGTTATATGATGAGCATCTCCGCTTTCACCAAATCCTACTAACTCTGCATAAATCTTAGCTCCTCTAGCAATGGCATCTTCATAGCTTTCTAATACCAAAGCAGCAGCACCCTCTCCCATAACAAAACCATCTCTGTCTTTATCAAATGGTCTTGAAGCAGTTTGTGGGCTATCGTTTCTAGTTGAAAGTGCTTTCATAGCTGCAAATCCACCTATGCCAACAGGGCATATAGCAGATTCAGCTCCAATAACAAGCATTTTATCAGCACAACCTAACATTATAGATTTTGCAGCTTCGCTGATAGCATGAGTGCCAGCAGCACAAGCGGTAACACATGATAAATTTGGACCTTTTAAAGAATGATTTATAGAAATAACTCCACCTAGCATATTTACTAGTGCCGATGGTATAAAAAATGCAGATATTCTTCTTGGTCCTTTTTCTAAACATGTATTTGAGTTTTTCTCAATATTTGGAAGCCCTCCTATACCAGCAGCGGAACAAACACCAAAATTTTCACCATCATAGCTTTCAAATTTAGCATCATTCATAGCATCTTTTGCTGCTTTGATGCCAAGTTGAATAAATCTATCTAATTTTTTAACTTCTTTTGGATCTACTACGCTTAAAGGATCAAAATTTTTAATCTCTGCTGCAATTTGAACAGGAAAATCTGTAACATCAAATTGAGTAATTCTATCAACACCGCTTTTGCCTTCACATATAGCTTTAAACGCACTATCTTTATCAAGTCCTAATGCATTTATCATCCCGATGCCTGTTATAACAACTCTTTTCAATGTATATCCTTAAAAAATTATAACTATTTATTTAGATTTTCTATATATGTTACAACATCTTGAATGCTAAGTAATTTTTCAGCATCACTATCAGGGATAGAAACATCAAATTTCTCCTCTAAAGCCATTACCAATTCAACAACATCTAGAGAATCAGCGCCTAAATCTTCTATTATTTTAGACTCAAGCTTTACGCTTTCAGGACTAACGCTAAGTTGCTCTACAACCACATCTCTTACATCTTCAAATACTGCCATTTACAGCTCCTTATAAAAATTAAAATATAATTATAAAATATTTTAGCTTAAAAACTACATATAAAGCCCGCCATTTATTTTTAAAACATCTCCTGTTATATATGATGAATAATCGCTTAACAAAAATGCAACGCCGTTTGCAACATCGGTTGTGCTTCCAAATCTTTTTAAAGCAACTGCATCTGTATATGATTTTTTGATATCATCGCTAAGTTTATTTGTCATATCAGTTTCTATAAAACCAGGCGTAATACAATTAAAACGAACATTTCTACTCGCACCTTCTTTGGCAAAACTTTTTGACATTGCTATCATACCGCCTTTACTTGCAGAATAATTAACCTGACCAGCATTTCCCATCTCACCAACAATAGAAGCGATATTTACAACAGCACCAAAGCGTTTTTTACTCATTACTTTTAATGCTTCTCTTGAACCAATAAATGCAGAGGTTAAATTTGCATCTATCACACTTGTAAAATCCTCCAACTTCATACGAAGTGCTAGTTTATCATTTGTAATACCGGCATTATTTACAAGATAACTTAGTTCGCCATCACTTTGTATAATAACATTTATAGCATTTATAAACTCTTCTTCATTTGATGCATCAAATTTTATTACAGCTGCCTCGCCACCATTTGAGCGAATTTCTTCTGCTAAAGCATCTGCGATATCCGGATTTGAGCGATAATTTATCCATACTTTTAAATTAAAACTTGCTAAAACTCTGCATATCTGCGCGCCTATACCTTTGCTACCACCTGTTACTAAAACATTTTTTCCACTAAATTTCATTTTATTCCTTAATTTTAATATTTTTTAATATTACAAGAAAATTTTAAATTTATTATAAAATTTCATTTTCTAAAACGCCAATACCTTGTATTTCACATCTTATTTTATCGCCACTTTTTAAAAACTTAGGCGGATTAAATCCCATACCAACACCACTTGGAGTGCCCATAGATACAACACTTCCTGCTTTTAATTTCATACCTTGACTAAGCTCAGATATGACAAAACTTTCATTAAATATCATATATTTTGTATTTGAGCTCTGCCTAAGCTCATCATTTACAAAGCATTTTATATCTAAATTTGAACTATCTATCTCATCAGCACTAATTATCATTGGACCCATTGGGCAAGAGAAATCAAGACTTTTACCAAAATAAAACTGCTTATGGCGATTTTGCAAATCTCTAGCACTAATGTCATTTATGATTGTATAGCCAAAGATGTAATCTTTTGCATTTTTTATATCAACATTTTTTGCATCTTTTGATATGATAACTCCGAGTTCTACTTCATAATCAAGCTGAGAAGTAATATCACTATGAGAGCATATAACATCGCCACTTCCAATGGCTTCATTTACTCTTTTTGAAAAATACACAGCGTATTCGCGTTTGCCATCAAAGTTTAAATTTTTAAATTTATAACTTTCTCTTGCATGATCCATATAGTTTATACCAAGACATATCACATCTTGACGCGGATTAATGGGTGCTAAAAGCTTTATTTTATTTATATTTATTCCGCCACTTTTAGTTGATAAATCTTTTAAATTTTGCATATCTTTTGAAGAGTGATTTACTATAAAATCATGCATATCACTAAAATTTACATTTGCTTCTTTAAATTTAAAAACAGATCCATCTTTTCCCAAAACCCCAAGAAAAATAGTTTCATTTTCTTTAAAAGTTATAAATTTCACACCTAATCCTTTTTAAACTCAATTATTTTAAATCTATCTCCCATAACACGAGGATCTACAAGATATTTAACCTGTGATATAGCGTTTTGATAAGCCCTAAATCCTGCATTTTGTTCTATTTCTTTTACTATATCCATAATGCCAGCATTTATAAGCCAAGCACCTTGTTTGTCAAATTTAACCATTTTAAAACCAGTATTTTCAAATACTTTTTTTATAAGCTTAAAATTTACATCATAAGTTATATCACTGATGCCAAAAAAATCTTTTAAATTTGAAAGTTCAAAAAAATTATAAACTTGATGGTTTTTATAAACTCTAAGTGCGGATTTTTGAGTGTTATTCATATCGCCATAATCAGCAGTTAAAAACCAACATTTTTTAGATGAGTTATAAATTTCCTTTATAAAATTCTCTAAATTTATAGGTATTTCACCATTTTGTATATCAAATTTATTTAATAAAAGCAAAGTTTGTTCGTCTATTTTTTCAAACCTTAAATCATCATCATTAACATATAACATTTTATTATCTTTGATAACTTCACATGCAAAAGTATCTAAAAGCTCATTACTCATAAAAAATGCATTTTCAAAACTACACTCTTTTAAATTTAAATGATGATGTATAGTTATTTTATCTTCAAAACTTTGTTTAAATTTAAGTTGCTGTATTTTCCTTAAATTTTCATGTGGTTCTATAATGTGAAATTTTAAACCCTCTAAAATGTTTTTATCAAAACTATATAGACCTTGTATAAAATCAACCATCATACTACCATCATTTGCACCTATTTCTATAATGTTACAATTTTGATTGATTTGATCATTTTTTACCAAATTTATAAAATATTTTCCAAGAGTTAGACCAAAGATAGACCCAACGCTCACAGAGGTGTAAAAATCTCCATTTTTTCCTACATTTACACCACTTTTATAATAATTATGATTTAACCAAATTTCGAAATATTCGCTAAATTTCATATTCATCAAGTGCTTTTTTAAATCTTTTAAAACCTTCTTTTATCTCTTTTTTACTTATATTTAAAGGCGGTAAAAAACGCAAAATATCTTTGCCTGATTTTAAAATAAGAAGTTTGTTTTTGATACATAAATCATAAATTTTACTAAAATCAACTCCATCATTTACTTTTAAACCAAGCATGAGTCCAAGACCTGTTTTTTCTTTAAAAATTTTAGGGTATTTTGATACAAAAATACTAAGCCCATCGTTAAACTCGCTGATAGTATGGTCTAGTTTTGAGCTTTTTTTAAGTTTATTTAACTCTTTTAAAACGCATAATCCAGCAGAAGTTGCTAAGAAATTTCCGCCAAAAGTACTTCCATGATCTCCTAGCTCAAATATATCCTCTCTTACAACACAAGCTCCTATTGGCACACCACCAGCTAATCCTTTTGCAAATGTTATAACATCTGGTTTAATGCCATAATGTTTAGATGTAACAAACTCGCCAGTTCTATACATGCCACACTGAACTTCATCAGTTATCAAAAGTAAATTTTTCTCTTTTAAAACTTTGGCTAATCTTTGAACTTCTGATTTATCAAGTGCTTTTATGCCACCCTCACCTTGCACAAGTTCAATCATAACTCCAACTGTATTTTCACTGATATTTTTTATAATCTCATCAATGCTATCAAAAAATTTAAATCCCTCAGGATATGGCGAAAAGCAATCAGGATGAAACTTATCTTGACCGTTTGCTTTTAGCGTAGCTAATGTTCTTCCATGAAACGAATTACTCAGCGTTAGTATTTCGAATTTATGCTTTTTAAATTTAACATAGCCATATTTTCTAGCGTATTTTATAGCACATTCATTTGCCTCACAACCGCTATTACAAAAAAATGCGTATGTTTTGTATCCAAGCGTATCGCTTATGAGTTTTGCAAGTTTTTCTTGCGTTTTTATATGATATAAATTTGAACTATGGATAATATTTTTGGCTTGATTTTGTATAGTTGAAATAAGCTTTTTATGAGAATGCCCCAAAGAACAAACCCCAATGCCTGAGCCAAAATCTATATATTGGTTATATTTGTCATCATAAAGCTTAGCACCTTTTCCACATACAAAGCTAATATTAGCTCTATTAAATAAATTCATCAAATTCATTTTTACTCCAATGTTCCTAAATTCCATTGCCTATAATACGCTAACATTCTAAATGCTATCCCAAAAGATAAAAGACAGATAAATGTTATGATATTATTATCTATTCCTATTAAATGAAGCAAATAATATATCGCACTTATGAGTATAGCAACACTTCCATAAAGTCCGCTTAGCAAAAACCAAGGAACTTCATTTAAAACAATATCCCTTAAAAGACCGCCACAAACTCCGTTTATAAACCCAATGGCTATCACACCAAATACATTATAACTATACTCTATAGCAACTATAGAACCGACTATAGAAAACGCAACCACATCTATGGCATCTGTAAAAACAAAAGCGGCATGTGTTTTTATCCTATCATTTTTATGAAGTTTTAAAACAATTGCGAGAGTCATAACGACTATTACAATAGAACACGGCATATAATGAGTAAAAGAGTAAAGCGGACGACCGACTGTGATATCTCTTAAAATACCGCCACCAAGGGCTGTTAAAAAAGAGGATATAAAAATACCCAAAAAATCACATTTCTTTGAAACGCCAAAATAAAACCCGCTAAGAGCAGCTGAGGCTATACCGATATACTCAGATAAAAGAACTATATCAATATCCACTTTTTATCTTTTTTATTTAAAAATTTATTTCATTATAAGATAGCTATTTAAAGCACCAATATATGCCTTTGCAGTAGCCATCATTGTATCAACATCAAGCCCATGACCAATTACAGCTTTTTTTCCATCAAATTCTACTTTTACAACAACTTTAGCAAGTGCATCTTTTCCTTGTGAAACTGCATCAACTTGATAATCTTTTAAAACACCATCTATATTTGAAATTCTATCAATTACTTTAAATATCGCATCAACAGCACCATTTCCAAGAGCTGATTCACTTATTATTTCATCATTATGTTTTATTGTTATAGAAGCACTTGCATGGGCTTTATTGCAAGAATTTGAACTAAGAGCAATAATTTCATAAGATTTAGGAATTTTTGTTATCTCATTTGCAACCAAAGCCCTTAAATCATCATCAAATATATCTTTTTTCTTATCTGCCAAATCTTTAAATTTAGAAAAAGCTCTATTCAATTCTTCGTCATTTAAATCATAACCTAAATTTAAAAGTTTATCTTTAAATGCATGTCTTCCGCTATGCTTACCAAGAACTATAGAGTTATCATCTTCTATGCCGATGTCTTTTGGAGACATAATCTCATAAGTTTGAGCATGTTTTAAAACACCATCTTGATGAATTCCGCTTTCATGAGAAAAAGCATTTTTACCAACTATGGCTTTATTTGGCTGTGGCTCAATGCCGGTAATACTAGCAACAAGCCTGCTTGTAGTATAAATTTCTTTAGTTATAATATCTGTATAAAATGGCTCAAATATATCTTTTCTTGTTTTGATATTCATAACTATCTCTTCAAGTGCCGCATTTCCAGCCCTTTCACCAAGTCCATTTATAGTGCATTCAACCTGCCTTGCACCAGCTTTTAAACAAGCTAAAGTATTTGCAACACCAAGCCCCAAATCATTATGATTATGTACAGAAACTATAGCTCTTTTTCCTATAAAATCACTCATTTGTTTTATCATATCAGCTAGCTCATCAGGAAGTCTGTATCCAACAGTATCTGGTAAATTTATAGTTGTGGCTCCAGCTTGAATTACAGCACCAACTATCTCTTTCATAAATGATATTTCACTTCTACTTGCGTCTTCGCAACTAAACTCAATATCATCCACAAATGTTTTAGCATAAGTTACAGCATTTACGGCTTTTTTTATAACTTCATCTGGTTTTAATTTTAATTTATACTCCATGTGTATGGGACTTGTAGCTATAAATGTATGAATTCTTTGATTTTTAGCTTTTGATATAGCCATAGCAGCGGACTTTATGTCTTTTTCAACAGATCTTGCAAGAGAGCAAACTCGTATTTTATCAACCTCTTTTGAGATAAGTTCTATTGCATTAAAATCTCCGCTACTTGCAGCAGCAAAACCAGCTTCTATAACATCCACACCAAGTTTTTCAAGCTGAAGAGCTATTTGAATTTTCTCTTCAGTATTCATTGAAGCACCAGGGCTTTGCTCGCCGTCTCTTAAAGTGGTATCAAAAATTATAATTTTATCATCATTCATTTTTTACCTTTTTAAGTTATTTAAAATATTTTAATATAAATATTTTAAATATTTCTTGGAAATTTAGCTCTATAAATATTATAAATCGCTCTTATTATGCCATATAAAACATATCCACTTGTTACAATGAAAGCAAACTCTAATGGATATAAATATAAAAGAAAAAATACTAACAAAAGCCATACTAACACTTTTAAAAAATTTGCCTTTTGATAATCAATCTTTTTAAAACTCGGATATCTAACATTGCTAACCATTAAAAGTGCAAGACCACTAATAACAAAAATTAACAACCATTCATAACCTTTCATAAAAGAATACTCTAGGTAAAAAGCAATCCAAACAGAGGTTACAACTGCTGCAGTTGGTATTGGAAGACCTATAAAAACGCTTGGTTCATAAGTTCCAGTAGTTACATTAAATCTTGCAAGTCTAATGGCACCAAAAACAACAAACATACTTGCCACTAAAGAGCCAAATTTACCAAAACTATGACCATATGTGAAATAAAACAGCATTGCAGGAGCAACTCCAAAGGCTATTATATCAGCTAAACTATCAAACTCTAAACCAAATTTAGATGTAGTGTGCGTAAGTCTTGCAACTCTTCCATCAAGACCATCTAGCAATAAAGACAAAATTATATAAAGTATCGCTTTACCATAATGACCATTTGCCGCAGAAATAATGCTTATAATTCCAACAAACGCACTTGCTGCTGTGAATAAATTTGGCAAGATATATATAATTTGTGGCTTATTGCTATTTTCTTTCATACTTCAATCTCTTCTTTTTCATCTTTATTAGAGATATTTAATCTGCTTGGAAGAGAATTTTCTTCTTCGTATTTTTTAATAATTTCTCTAACTTGCTCTCCTGTTATGGTTTCTGTTTCATATAACGCACTTACCATATTTTCTATAGCACCACTATAAGTTTGCAAAGTTTTTAGGACTTCTTCAAATCTCTCATTTAATGTCTCTTTTACGAAATCATCAAGCTTTTTAGCCATATCATCGCTATAATCCTTTAAACTTTGTCCGCCATTTAAAAATACATTTCTTTGTTTTTCTAAAACCATAAGACCAGCAATATCACTCATTCCATACATAGAAACCATAGCTTTTATAATATCTGTTGCTCTTTCTAAATCATTACTAGCACCAGTTGAAATTTCTTTTATAAATACTTGCTCTGCTGCTCTACCACCAAGAAGCACATCAACTCTTGCTATTAGTTCATGACGCTGCATAAGAAATTTATTTTCTTCAGGGGTATTTAATGTATAACCAAGTGCAGCTAATCCTCTTGGAATTATAGAAACTTTTGTAACTTTTTCAGCACCTTTTGTAACTTCAGATATAAGAGCATGCCCACACTCATGATAAGCTACTATTCTTTTCTCTTTTGCATTTATTCGGCGAGATTTTTTCTCAAGTCCGGCTATTGCCCGCTCTACAGCTTCTACTAAATTTTGTTGATTAACACTTGGGCTAGCATTTCTCCCAGCAAGAAGTGCAGCTTCATTTATAATATTTGCTAAATCTGCTCCAGCAAGACCGGCAGTTAATCTAGCTAGTGCTTCTAAATCAACATCGCTTGAAAGTTTTATATCTTTACTATGTGTTTTAAGTATAGCAACCCTTCCTTCAAAATCAGGCTTATCTACTAATACTTGTCTATCAAAACGACCCGGTCTAAGAAGTGCAGCATCTAAAACCTCTGGTCTATTAGTAGCTGCTAAAACTATAACAGGGCTTGAATCTGAACTAAATCCATCCATCTCAGCTAAAAGTTGATTTAGTGTTTGCTCTCTTTCATCATTTCCGCCATTAAAGCCATTTGCAGCCCTACTTTTACCTATAGCATCAATCTCATCTATAAAAACAATTGCCGGAGCTTCTTTTTTTGCGTTTTCAAAAAGATCTCTAACCCTACTAGCACCAACGCCGACAAACATCTCTATAAAACTGGAGCCAGAAACTGAAAAAAATGGAACATTTGCTTCTCCCGCAACAGCTTTTGCAAGTAAAGTTTTACCAGTTCCTGGAGGTCCTACTAATAAAACACCCTTTGGAATTTTAGCACCAAGAGAGATGTATCTATCTGGAAATTTAAGAAAATCAACTATTTCTTTTACCTCTTCTTTTGCTTCTTCAACGCCCGCTACATCATTAAATTTAACTTTTGGCTTTTCTGAACTAACAAGCTTTTTACTACTCCCGATACCCAAAATTCCATTTCCCATATTTTTTTGCATACGACTTGCAAGAAACATCCATATACCAAAAAATATAAATATAGGAATTACCCAAGAAAAAAGTATATCACTTAGCCAATTTGTCTCACTATATGCACCATATGGAATTCCATTTTCTTCAAGCAAGGTGATTAGAGTATTGTCATTTACTTTTTTTGCAACATAAACTATTTTCATACCGTTTGATGAAGATACACCTTTTATAGTTGTATTACCTATCGCAACTTCGCTTATATTTTTATTTTTTATAAGATTTTTAAATTCTGAGTAAGCTATATTTTTTGTAGAAGCACCTTGTTGTCCAAATCCTACGCCACTTTCTGAAAATCCCCTAAAAACCGTTACTAATACTATAGCAAATATTGCAAAAACTAGTATTGGGTTTTTATTAAAAAAATTATTTCCATTATTTTTATTATCGTTATTATTCACTACTGTTCCTTAGAATTATTTTTTAAATATAAAACTAGACCATTCATTTAGTTTTTCATGTTCTAGCAATGTTAAATCACTAAAGCTATCTTTTATTCTACCGTCATATTTATTTAAGATACCAGATAGTAAAAGATATCCGTCTTTATTAATCGCTTTTTTTAAATCATTCTTTAATACAAAAATCACATCAGCTATGATATTTGCAACAACAAAATCATATTTTTTTTCTAAATTTGATATAGATCCACACCAAAGATTATTAAGACTAACGCCATTTTTTCTAGCATTAGACAAAGTGCTTTGTATAGCTTGCTCGTCTGTATCGCAACCATCTACACTAAGTCCCAATTTAGACATGATAATACTTAAAATACCACTTCCACATCCAACATCAAGTGCTGTTTTAGTATCTTTTGTGTATTTTTGTATTAGTTGAATGCAAGTTGCAGTGCTTTCATGATGTCCAGAACCAAAAGCAAGTGCTGGATCTATAATAATATCCAAAAGACTATTTTTAGGCTTTTCCCAACTAGGTCTTATATAAAAATCGCCTATTTGTATAGGCTGAACACTATCTTGATATTTTTTTATCCAATCAATATTTTCTTTTTTTTCTAATTTAGATTCTATTACTATTTTTTTATTATATATCTCTTCAAGACGCTTTGCATATTCTTTAATGCCCCAAAGCACATCATCTAAATTTTCTTCGGATCTTATTATCAAACAATCATCTTTTTGTTCTATACAAGTTATACCTAAAGAAAAAATAAAATCTGAAAAAAGTTCAAAATACAGACTAGATTTTATACTTAATTCAAAAAAATGATCTTTCATTACCCAAGAACATCTTCTAGCTTCTCTTTTAAAACCTGAGGTGTGAAAGGTTTTACAATATAGTTATTTACTCCCGCTTTTAAAGCTGTAATAACTTCTGCTTTTCCACCTTCTGTTGTAACCATAATTATCGGCATATCAACATATTTTTGTTCAGCCCTAACTTTTTTAACAAGCTCAAGTCCGTTCATTTCTGGCATATTCCAATCTGTTATAAGCACATTAATATCAGGTGTTTTACTTAAAATATCCCAAGCCTCGACACCATGTTCTGCCTCTAAAACATCTTTATGTCCGAGTCTACCAAGGGTGTTTTTTATAATTCTTCGCATTGTCGAGCTATCGTCTACAACTAAGAGTTTCACAACTTTATCCTTTCAAATGTTTGTGGTAATTGTAACAAATTTTTATTTAACAAAACTTTATTAAATACTATCATAATTAATTAAATGTTGATTTTAAACGCTTCTTTTAAATTTAAAGTTTTTTCATAATACGCTTTGCCAACTATGACGCCATAAATCTTGCCACTATTTTTAAGCGATATAATATCATTTATATCTCTTACACCGCCACTTGCAATAGTTTTTATTCCGCTTATATCGGCAATTTCTTCACTAAATTTAACATTTACGCCACTAAGCATTCCATCTTTGCTAATGTCAGTGCATATTATGGCATCTACTCCGCATTTAGAATATTCGCTTGCAAGATCAATTGCTTTTTTACTACTTAGCTTAGCCCAGCCCTCAATAGCAACTATTCCATTTTTTGCATCTATTCCGACTGCAATTTTGTATTTTTTTGTCATTTTAGCTACAAATTCTTTATCTTTTATAGCAATTGAACCCAAAATAAATCTATCTACACCTACATTTTTATATCTTATAATTGCATCTTCGTTTCTAATACCACCACCAACTTCTACTTTTAAATTTGTGTTAGATATAATTTTTTCTATTGTTTTAAAATTTATAGATTCTCCAACAAAAGCACCGTCTAAATCAACGATATGAAGCCACTTTGCACCCATATCTTCAAATTCTTTTGCTAATTCCCAAGGTTCATTAGAATATATTTTGGCACTATTTATATCGCCTTTACTAAGTCTAACACAAAGCCCATTTTTTAAATCAATTGCTGGTAGTATCTCCATTTACATCTCCATAAAATTTTTAAATATTAATATACCATTTTTATGGCTCTTTTCTGGATGAGGTTGAAAAGCTATGACATTATCTTTACAAATTGCACTTACAAACTCGTATCCATATTCACTTGTAGCTAAAACACAATCTTCTTTTGGCACAACATGATAGCTATGAACAAAATAAAAATATATGCTTGAGTTCAAATTTTTAGTTATTGCACTACTTTTTTTAAAATTTACACAATTCCAACCAACATGCGGAATTTTCAATTTTTTATCAAATTTATTTTCATCAAATCTAATAACTTCGCCTTTTATAACACCAAGTCCTAAATTTTCTCCAAACTCATCGCTTTTTTCAAATAAAAGTTGCATGCCAAGACAAATTCCCAAAAATGGCTTTCCGCTTTTTATAAATTCTTTTATACTTTCATCAAGATTATTTGCTCTTAGTTTTTGCATTGCATCACCAAAAGCACCAACACCAGGAAGTATGATCTTGTCAAATTTACACACTAAATTTGGATCATTTATAATCTCACATTTTTGCCCTAAAAAATCCAAAGCATTTCTAACACTTTGTAAATTTCCTGCACCATAATCAATAATTCCTGTCATTAATCAACACTATCTTTTTTATTTGATGTTCTATTAAACTCTGGCACAATCTGTTTTAAAATACTAACAATTCCTTCTTCATTTTTTTGCTCTAAAAGCTGTAATATCTGAGTATTTAAAAGATTCATATCATACTTTTCAGAATGTGTTACAAAAATGGATTCATAACAAGTCTGTTTATCGCTTTTATCAACCAGCAACTCTTCATATAGTTTTTCGCCAGGTCTTAAACCCACAAATTCTACGCCTAAATTTTGCTTATTTGAAAGTTGAAGCATCTTTTTAGCAAGATCTACTATCTTAACAGGCTCACCCATATCAAGAACAAATAACTCGCCACCTTTTGCAATAGCTGCTGCTTGAAGCACGAGCTGACAGGCTTCGCTAACAAGCATAAAATACCTTACAATATCAGGATGAGTAACAGTAAGAGGTTTATTTTGAGCAATTAGTTCTTTAAATTTAGGTATTACAGAACCGCTACTTCCAAGAACATTTCCAAATCTAACAGCGACAATCTCAGTTTTTCCACTCTCATTTGAATTAAGCGAGTAAAGCTCACAAATTCTTTTTGTTGTACCCATTATGTTTGTAGGACGAACAGCTTTATCAGTTGAAATTAAAACAACTTTTGAAACTTCATATTTTTTAGAAAGATCTATAACATTTTTAGTGCCAATAATATTATTGATTATTGCAGAATGAGGATTAAACTCACAAAGAGGCACATGTTTATAAGCAGCAGCATGGACAACTAAATCTGGCTTGTATTCTTTAAAAATTTCTTCTAATTTATCCTTAAAAACTATATTTAACATTTTTAAGACATTTCTATTATCATTTGTAATTTGATCTATTTTATAAAGGTTGTATTCGCTATGATCAACCATTATAAGCCTATTAGCACCAAATTTTAAACACTGCTTGCAAATCTCGCTTCCTATTGTTCCACCAGCTCCAGTTACCATAACAACTTTATCTTTTATAAACTCTTCAATTTTATTTAAATCAAGATCTTTTGGTTTTCTAGCAAGTAAATCTTCTATGGAAATATCTTTGATATTGTCTTGTCCGTTTTCAAGCAAAGAAAATATCTTAACTTCAGTTATTCCGTAATCAATTAACTCATCATAAAGTTCTTTGAGTTCTTCTGGTCTTAGAGCTAAAGCTATGATAGCTGTTTTTAGATTATATTCTTTTACCATATCTTTGATTTTATCTTTTGAATTTACTAAATGGTTTTCATAGTAAGTTCCTACAAGATCAGTCCTAGCATCTACTATACCAACCACATAATAATTTATATACTGTTGCCTAATTCCTTTTAATATATGCATTGTTTTGCTTGTAGCACCAACAACAACACAAGGTTCATTATTGCTGTTTTTTTGTCTTTCTAAAAACATTCTTTTAGAAATTCTTACTCCACTTAAAATTAAATAAGACACCGTTGCGTCTATTATAATAACGCTTCTTGGAAATGGATTAAATATATCTGCAAAGAAAAAGAATATAATAGCAAAAACAGCTCCAGCAAGAATATGCGAATAAAATATTTTCCTAGCTTCATATAGCCCAAAAAATCTCCAAGGCACCATGTAAATTTTATATAGAGCTAAAAATATCACTTTGAGTACAATCAAACAAATTCCGCTAAGAATCATACCTTTGAAAAAATCGCTTGGTATATCGCCACTAAAACGAAGTAAAAAAGCCACATATATAGATATAGCAAAAACTAATATATCAGCAAATAAAAAAAATGTAACTCTTTTAAATTTACTAGGTTTTAAAAACATTATATAGACCTTTTGATTATTTCACACACTCTATTTACACTCTCATCACTCATATTACTACCGCTTGGAAGACAAATTCCTCTACTAAAATAATCTTCGCTAGTTCCGTCAATTACACAACTCTTGCCTTGAAATACTGGTTGCATATGCATTGGTTTCCAAAGCGGTCTACTTTCTATATCTTCTTTTGAAAGTGCTTCAATAACTTTTAAATGATCGTTTTTGTTTTTAAATAACAATGTTGTAAGCCATCTATTTCCTCTGCTTCCCTCAACTTCTGGCATAAACTCTACATCTAGCGAACTTAAAAGTTTTGAATATAAATCAAAAATCTCTCTTTTTCTTTCAACCCTGCTTTCTAAAACTTCCATTTGCCCAACGCCGATAGCACCAAGAACATTGCTTAATCTATAATTATATCCATAATCTAAATGTTCATAATGAACAAGAGGCTCTCTTGCTTGAGTGCTATAATATCTTGCTTTGTTTAACAACTTTTCATCGTTTGATATAAGCATACCGCCACCGCCAGTTGTTATTATTTTATTTCCATTAAAACTCAATGCGCCAAATTTACCAATAGTTCCAAGTGCATTACCTTTATAAAATCCACCAAGTGCTTCTGCTGCATCTTCTATAAGAATAATATCGTTTTCATTACAAATTTGAACTATTTCATCCATCTTAGCAGCTTGTCCATAAAGATGAGTTATTATAAGTGCTTTTGGTTTTTTATGCGACGTTTTTATAGCTTTTTTAAGAAGTTCTGGACTTAAATTCCAACTCTTATCTGAATCGATAAAAATAGGCTCACATCTTTCATACATTATCGGATTAACAGAAGCCATAAAAGTAAAACTTGATGCCAAAACTACATCGCCATCTTTTATACCCAAAACCCTTAATGCCAAATGAAGTGCTGCAGTTCCGGCATTCAAAGCTAAGGCTTGTTTTGCTTTTGTGTAGTTTTTTACACTATCTTCAAATTTATTCACATACTCTCCAAGAGGAGCTATGTAGTTGCTTTCAAAAACTTTTTTGACATATTCAAATTCATTTCCACCCATATTTGGTGGGCTTAAAAATACTCTATCCATAATTTTTCCTTTTTTTAAAATGAAATTATATCAAAAAAATGATTTAATATTATTTTTAAAGGTTTATATTTTAATCGTAGTAAATTTTGTAGTCATATCGGAGCATTTAGCTCCGATTTTATAAGATTTTAGTAGCAGTATAATTTCCGTGAAGATTACAGCAAGCTGTTGATTTAAGCTCTTTAACTCCATCAAGTTTAACTCTGGTACTATAATATCCTCTTGAAATAACAGGTTCAAGCTCTGTATAACCCACAAGTTTATCGTCTGCATATAATTCTATCTTATATATCCAGTGGTCTGCATCACTTGGATGTATGATATCTTTTTGACCTACTGTTATCTCAATAAGCGTATAGCCTTTTTTATCTTTATCTTTTATAGAAATTTCTGGAAGATGTTTATATTCAAATTCATTTGGATTTTTAGGATCTTGTAATTTCATATCTTCTTTATTTACAATAAGTGCTTTATCATAAGCACCAGCAATACTAACCGCAACACCGCTAAGAGCGATAACTTTTAAAGCATCTCTTCTTTTCATCTTTTTTCTCCTTTGATTTAAATATAAAATTTATTATATCATAAATTTTTAACATAATAAAAATTATCTAAAATCAAAGTGAGTATAAATTACTTATCTTTTCTTTATGTGTTCGTTAAAATATTTTATAGAATCATAATCTTCGCTAACATTTTTTTCATAAAAAGTAGATCTATTTTGATCTATAACACTATCATTTGGATAAAAAACAGCATCAACTATAAAAATTATAACTATCAAAAAAAGTATAATTGCAACAAAAATCATCTTAACTCTATCTCTTTAAGCCATTTACGATTTGGAGCATTTCATCACTTGTTGTAATTGCTTTTGAGTTTGCTTCATATGCTCTTTGTCCGGTAATAAGATCTGTCATCTCTTCAACAAGCTGGACATTACTCATTTCTACAAAACCTTGTTTAATCTGCCCAATACCTTCTGTTCCTGCAACACCAACTATAGGAGCGCCGCTTGCAGCTGTTTCAAGAAAATTATTATCTCCCATAGAATGAAGTCCGCTTGGATTTACAAATGTTGCAAGTTCTATTTGTCCAATTTGAGTCATCTCTTGATTGCCTGGCTGCAAAACAGAAACGGTTCCATCAACACCAACTGATATTTGCATAGCATCTGGCGGTATAACTAAATTTGGATTTAACATATATCCGTCTGAATTTACAATATTTCCATCTCCATCAAGCTTAAAAGCACCATTTCTAGTATAAGCAGTTGTTCCATCTGGTAATTGGAGTTGAAAAAATCCATTTCCAGCTATTACCATATCTAGATTATTTCCTGTTTCTTTAAAATAACCTTGTCCATGAAGTTTTGTAATAGCCGTAGGTCTTACACCAAGACCAACTTCTATTCCAGTTGGACTCATTGTTGTTGTGCTTGTAGGAGTGCCTGCATAAGTCATAGTTTGATACATAAGATCAGCAAATTCAGCTCTGTTTTTCTTATAACCTATCGTATTAACATTTGCAATATTATGTGAAGTTGTATCTATTTGTGTTTGTTGTGCTATCATACCAGTTGCTGCGGTATAAAGTGATCTCATCATAATTTATCCTTTTATATTAAGCTTTAGTTGATGCTAATTTTTGTATAGCATCTTGGTTTAAATCATTCATATGTGAAGTCATAACTTTTTGATATGCATCAACAAGCCTATTTGTTTGTATAAGACCAACCATCTCTGTAACTGGATTTATATTTGACATTTGAGCATATCCTTGCAAAACTGCACCGCTATTATCTACATCGCTCAAATCTTCTAATTTATCTAAAATATAAAGATTATCGCCCTCTTTTGTTAAATCTCTAATCTCTCTTGGTTGAGCTACAAAAAGCCTTGATATCAAGTTTTGACCAGAATAAACATTACCGTTTTTATCTATCGTAACTTCTGTATTCTGTAGTATTTTTATTTCATTTGTATTTGCTGTAAAATATGTACTTGGAAGAACATTATATCCTTCTTTTGTAACTAAATTTCCATTATTATCTATGTTAAAAGCACCATTTTTAGTAAGCCTTACGCCATTATCAGTTTCTACTAAAAAAAACAGATCTTTTCTACCCATAGAAATATCTAATGGGTTAGAACTGTGCTTTAATGGTCCTTGAGAAAAATCAACATATTGCTCACTAACCTGAGGAACTCTATCAATAGTTCTATTTAGAAATTTAGCCGCTTGCTTTGTGTGATTATCAAGAGGTAAAATATCTCTAGTTTCTTTGAATATTCTCTCAAAATCACCTATTACGACATCATCTCTTTTAAATCCTATAGTATTTGTATTAGCAAGATTATTTGATATCACATCAAGTCTGTTAAACTGAGTGACCATGGCTCCTGTTACTTGGTAATAACCATTTTGCATACTCAATCCTAAAAATATTATTTAAACTATAACAAAGCAATTAGTGTTCCAAATTTAAAATATCACATTTTATAGCTCATAAAATAAATAAAAGCTTTTTTAAGTATATTTTAGATAGAATAACAGCTTAATTTAATTTTAAAAAGGGACAATATTATGAAAAGAACATATCAACCACATAAACTTCCTAGGGTTAGAACTCACGGATTTAGAGCTAGAATGAAAACAAAAAATGGTCGTAAAATTATAAATGCTAGAAGAGCAAAAGGAAGAAAAAGACTATCTGTTTGAAAAAATTTAGTTCACTAAGCAAAACATCTGAGTTTTCTGATGTTTATAAAAATGCTAAGAAATGGCATTGTGAGTGTATGGTTGTGCTATATTTAGGCACTGAGTTTAATAAATTTGCAGTTGTTGCAAATAAAAAAGTTGGTTGTGCGGTTATAAGAAATAGAACAAAAAGAGTTATAAGAGCTGCTTTTGCTGATATATCAGATACCTTAAAAAATGGTATATATGTAATAATAGCAAAACCTGGTCTAAATGAAATTCCATTTTTACAAATTAAAAAAAATTTAAAATGGTCGTTTAAAAAACTTGAGGCATTAACAAAATGAATCATATTTTCATCTATTTTATTAAATTTTATCAAAAATGGATTTCTCCTATTTTCCCAAAAACTTGCAGATATTATCCAACATGTTCTGAGTATGCATATTTGGAATTTAAATATAATTTTTTTTTGATTGCTCTTATCAATACTATTTTAAGAATTTTAAGATGCAATCAGCTTTTTAAAGGTGGATTTGACCATCCAATTATAAAAAAAGAGATAAAAAATGTTTCTATTATTATAAGAAACAATAAAAATAATTTTAAATTTTGGCTAGTTCCTTATAAAAAAAATAAATTTTATATAATAAAGAACTTCAAAAATACAAAGGAAAAATAAGTGTTAGATGATTTATCCCCACAAAAAAGAATGTTTATCGCGATTTGTTTATCGGTTTTATTTTTTGGAGTATATTGGTATTTTTTTCCACCAAAACAACCTATAACGCAAGAGTTAAATAGCACAAATACTACTATCTTACAAGAAAAACAAGCTCCTGTTTTAAATGCTGAAAATAGTCCAAACCCAGCACCAAAGCAAGAACTTGAAATTTTAACAACTATAGATGGCAAATATTTTCAAGCACATATTGATGCACTTGGTAGAATATCTAAATTTTCTCTAAATGAAAAAAAATACATAGCAGAAGATGGTAGCAAACTTGAACTTATAACAAAAGAGCCATATCCTTTGGAAGTAAGATTTAGTGATACAAATTTAAATAATCTAGCATTTAGCAACCATTACACTGCAGATAAAACACATATAGATTTAAAAGATGAAAAACAGAGTGTAATCTTAACACAAAATCTTGGAACTCTTACATTAACTAAAAAAATAACTTTTAGCCCAAATGGAAACTACACAGTAGATATAACCTTAAGCAATCCAGCGAATTTCTTTATAACACCAGGATTTAGACCAAATGTTGCAGTTGATGGCTATACAGTCCATGGATTAATGATAAAACAAAACGATGGTAGCTTAGTTGACATTCAAGATGGAGATGCAAAAGGCGATGAAAGATTTCAAAATGCCTTCATAGCAGCAGCATCTGATAGATACTATACAACACTATTTTATGATTTTAACAAAGGTTTAAATTTAGCCATAAATGCAGATGCATCAAAAAATGGTACTATATTTATTTCAGCTGATAATAGCATTTCTTTAAATGGCTTCATAGGACCTAAGGCACATGATTTGTTGAAAAATATCGACAAAGAGCTTTTAGATGTTATCGAATATGGCTGGTTTACATTTTTAGCAAAACCTCTTTTTTCATTTTTAAATTTCTTACATGGATTTTTAGGTAACTGGGGTTGGGCAATAGTTGCCATGACTCTTACCATAAGAGTTATTTTATTTCCTTTGACATTTAAGGGCATGGTTTCTATGAATAAACTAAAAGATATCGCCCCTAAGATAAAAGAAATTCAAGCCAAATACAAAGGCGATCCACAAAAAATGCAAACTCATATGATGGAATTATATAGGAAAAATGGTGCAAACCCAATGGGTGGATGTCTGCCGATATTGCTTCAAATTCCAATATTCTTTGCAATTTATAGGGTATTATTAAACGCAATTGAGCTAAAAGGAGCTGAGTGGATATTATGGATAAATGATCTTGCTATAAAAGATCCATACTACATACTACCGATACTTATGGGTGCAACTATGTTTTTACAACAAAAATTTACACCTACAAATTTCACAGATCCTATGCAAGAAAAAATTATGAAATTTTTACCACTAATTTTTACATTTTTCTTTATAACTTTCCCTGCTGGACTAACGCTATATTGGTTTATAAATAATGTTTGTTCAATTATACAGCAGCTTACTGTAAATGCTATATTTAAAAAACAAAAACAAAAGGAAATTGCGGAGGCAAAACATGAAAAAATTTGAAGCTCCAACTTTACAAGAAGCCATAAGTAAAGCTTCTTTGGAACTTAATTGTTCTATACTAGATTTAGAGTATAATATTTTACAAAATTCAAATAGCGGTTTTTTTGGCTTTTTTAAAAAATCAGCTATCATAGAAGCCATAAATAAAAACGAAAAACAAAACAATAAAGAAAACCACAAATCTACACAAAAACATACAAAAGAATTTAGTAATGAAAAAAGAAAAAATCATAAGAAAAAATCCATAAAAACCAACCAAGATACCGCCACAAATGCAAATGTAGAAAATTTAAATAATGAAGTTAAAAATAGTGATAAAAAAACAAAAAATCATACTGAAAGCAAAACTTCTATAGATAAAGATAAAGTAAATTCTTTGGTTGATAATTTTTATAACATTTCTAAAAATGCAGACGAAGAAAACAGATCAAATTTAAAACAAGATAGAAAAAACATACCATTAGAAACTATTAATGAAATAAAAAAAGGTCTTGAGCTACTATTTTCAAATAACTGCTTTAACATAAATAAAATAGAAGTTAGTGAATATAGCAAAGATTGTGTGCTTATAAATTTAGACGGAGAAGATGCTGCACTTTTAATAGGAAAAGAAGGATATAGGTATAAAGCATTATCATATCTACTTTTTAACTGGATAAACAATAAATTTAACCTTTCTATAAGACTTGAAATAGCTGAGTTTTTAAAAACACAAGAAGAGAGAATTTCCATTTATACTCAAAGCGTAATTCAAAGAGTAGAAAAAAATGGCTATGCTCAAACTAAAATTTTAGATGGAGTTCTTATAAAAATTGCACTAGAACAACTCAGAGCGAAATTTCCAGAAAAATATGTCGGCATAAAAACATCTAATAATGGTAAATTTATAGTTGTAAATGATTTTATAAAAAAACATGAATGATACAATTACTGCAATCGCAACCGCTTATGGAGTTGGTGCGGTTTGCATAGTTAGGCTTAGCGGATCAAATTCTCTAAGTCTAGCTGCAAAACTTACAAAAAATAAAAATCTAAAACCAAGACACGCTACACTATGCGATATTTTTTTATCCAATGGAGAATTTATAGACGAAGGTATAGTTATATACTTTAAAGCTCCATATAGCTTTACTGGAGAAGATGTAATCGAGTTTCAAATGCATGGTGGAATCGTTATAGCTGACACAATAGTAAATGAACTTATAAGTCTTGGAGCAAGACTTGCTAGTCCTGGTGAGTTTAGCAAAAGAGCGTTTTTAAATGATAAAATGGATTTAAGCAAAGCTGAAAATATCCAAAGTATGATAAATGCAAAAAGCCAAAACGCTATTAAAATACTAGCAAGAACTATGCATGGCGAACTTAAGGAATTTGTAGATTCTTTAAGAAATGAACTTACTAAAACTTTGGCATATGTTGAGACTTGCATTGATTATGCAGAAGATGATTTACCACCAGAAATTCTTACTCAAACTATGAATTTATTAAACAAAAATATAGAAAAATTAACCCAAATTATAAACATTAGCGAACAAAGACAAGGCTTGATAGATGGCTTTAAAATAGCCATTATAGGCAAGCCAAATGTAGGAAAAAGCTCTATTTTAAACTCTATGCTTAAATTTAATCGTGCTATAACAAGCGATATAGCAGGAACCACGCGTGATACTATACAAGAAAGTATAAAAATAGGTACCCATTTAGTAAAAATAATAGACACAGCAGGCATTAGAAATAGCGATGATAATATAGAAAACATAGGGATATCGCACTCTATAAACGCAGCAAATGAAGCAGATATCATCATAGCCGTTTTTGATAGTAGCAAAAAAAGCGATAAAGAAGATATGGAAATTTTGGAAATTTGCAAAAAATCTGGTAAAGAAATTTTAAATGTATTAAATAAAAATGATTTAGAGTTCAAATTTGATTTAGAGCTAAAAAATCCCATAAAAATATCTGCAAAAGCAAACACTGATGACATTTTAAAAAATTTAGAAATATATTTAAATACTAAAAATTACGATGGGCTTATGCTTAGTTCAAACCGCCAAATAATATCTAGTAAAAATACACTAAATTCTTTAAAAAATGCAAAAGAGCTTTTAAATGAATTTGAACTTGAGCTTTTTGCATTTGAGATAAATGAAGCGATTATGAGCATTTCTTCTATAACAAAACCATTTGAAAGAAGTGAGATATTAGATGAAATGTTTAGTAATTTTTGCTTAGGCAAATAAATTGAAGTTTCTAAATTTATAAGCAACTTTTAGTTATAATTTTTAAAAAATTCAAAAGGAATTCTATGGATCAAAATACCATTAAAGCACACAAAATTAGTGATGATGAGTATAAAAAAATTTTAGAAATATTAGGTCGTGAGCCAAATTTTCTCGAACTTGGCATATTTTCTGCAATGTGGAGCGAGCATTGTTCTTATAAATCTAGTAAAAAATATCTAAATGGTTTTCCAACCAAAGCTCCTTGGGTTATTCAAGGTCCAGGTGAAAATGCAGGCGTTATAGATATAGGTAACGGAATGGCTGCAATTTTCAAAATGGAAAGTCACAATCATCCTAGTTTTATTGAGCCATTTCAAGGTGCTGCAACAGGAGTTGGCGGTATTTTAAGAGATATTTTTACAATGGGTGCAAGAGTTGAAGCAAATATGAACTCTTTACGCTTTGGAAATATATCATCTCAAGACAATACGAGCAAACACCAAAGATATCTGGTTAAAGGTGTAGTAAGCGGGATAGCTCATTATGGAAATTGTATGGGAATTCCTACTATTGGTGGCGAAGTTAGTTTTGATGAGAGCTTTAATGGAAATATACTTGTAAATGCATTTGCTCTTGGAATTTGCAAAAGTGATGAAATTTTTTATGGAAAAGCAGAAGGTATCGGAAATCCTGTAATTTATGTTGGATCAAAAACTGGTAGAGATGGACTTGGTGGTGCAGTTATGGCTAGTGATAGCTTTAACGAAACAAACAAATCCCTTCGTCCAACAGTTCAAGTTGGAGATCCTTTTGCAGAAAAACTTTTGATGGAAGCTTGTTTGGAGCTTTTCAAAACTGATTATATCATAGGAATCCAAGATATGGGTGCAGCTGGTCTTACAAGTTCTAGCTTTGAAATGGCAGGAAGAAGCGGAAGCGGTATGAAACTATACCTTGATAAAGTTCCAATGCGTGAAACCGGTATGACACCTTATGAATTAATGCTTAGCGAATCCCAGGAAAGAATGCTAATTTGTGCTAAAAAAGGCTATGAAGATAAGATAAAAGCCATATTTGCCAAATGGGACTTAGACGCTGAGGTTATAGGAGAAGTTACAAACAGCGGAAATATGGAGCTTTTTTGGAAAGGAGAGTTAGCAGGAATTATACCTATAAATCCATTAAGCGAAGCTGCTCCGATTCTTGATCGTCCAACAAAAAAACCGCAGTATCTAGAAAATATCAAAAAAATAGATTTTTCAAATTTAAAAAATATAGACAACAATACAGCTTTTGATATGCTTTTAAAAGATCCACATATCTTAAACAAATCTTTTATTTACGATCAATACGATGCAAATGTCGGCACAAACTGCATAAAAAAACCAGGATTTTTAGGAGCAGCAGCACTAAGAGTTAAAGAAAATGGAGCTGGTATATCTATGGCAATGGAGTGCAACACAAGATATAACTATATCAATCCAAAAATAGGAGCAGCAGCAGCGGTTGCAACAGCTGGTAGAAAAGTAGCGATGAGCGGTGCAACACCTCTTGCGATAACAGATTGTCTAAACTATGGAAATCCCTTAAATGAAGAAGTTATGTGGCAGTTTGCACAAGGTTGTGAGGGTATAAAAGAAGCTTGTAAAGAGCTAAATACGCCTGTTGTAAGCGGAAATGTTAGTTTGTATAATGAAACAGATGGCATTAGCATACAACCAACTCCAGCTATAGTAACAGTTGGGGTAAATAAAAATGCAAATAATCTACTCCCATCTGTTTTTCAAAACATAGAAAAAAGCGTGTATTTACTAGGCGAAACAAAAGGTAATTTCGCTGGTTCGCTGTATATGAAAACACTTTATAATGAAGTAAATGGCGAACTTTGCGAACTAGATTATAATCAAGAAAAAGCTTTATGGAATCTTGTAATAAAAGCAAATGAACTTGAACTTCTTGAGTGTGCAAACTCTGTTGGTATAGGCGGAATTGCGATGAGTTTAGCCAAAATGAGTTGTGTTTCAAATATCGGAATTGATGCTAAAATAGAATTTAATGATGATAAATTTATCTTTGATGAAAGTTTTTCAAGAGCGATAGTTTGTGCAAAAAATGATGATAAATTTATCAATTTAGCAAAAGAATTTGGCGTAAAAATAACAAAAATAGGAATAACTTGTAAAGATAAATTTAGGCTAAATGATATAAATAAAAATTTAAAAGATATACAAGAAATTTATTTTAATGAGTTTGCAAAAATAGTGACAAAAGAGGATTAGGAGTGAATTTACTTCTTTTTATAGGTGCTGTATTTTTCGCTTTTTGGCTTATAGCTGGTGGAACAAAAAACTTTACTTATCAGCAAAATAAAAGAAAATTTAGTTACGAAGAAGCTGTTTATATCGTATCACTTTTAGCTAAAATAACAAAAAGCGATGGCAGAGTAAGTGCAAAAGAGGCAAATTTAGTAAGCCAAATTCTCACAGATATCACAAATGCACTAAATGGTTCAAATACAACAAGAGAGAATTTAAAAAGAGTTTTCAATGCTCAAAAAATGGATCTTAGCAACACATTCAAACTAGCATTAGAATATAAAATCAAATTTAATCTTAGCGAAGTTGAATGTATGCAAAAGATATATTCACTACTAAATATAGTTTATGTTGATGGCGAAATAACTGATGATGAGATAAAAATAATTACAAAAATAGCAGATGGTTTTAGTATAAATCAAGACATATTAAAACAGATAATTAGCAGTTTTGATAGAAGTTTTACAAATAAAAATGCAAAAGAAAACTCCAAAAAATCTCCTTATGAAATTTTAGGAGTGGATAAAAACACTGATTTTAACGATATTAAAAAAGCATACAGAGAGCTTGCTAAAAAATACCACCCAGATATATTAATGGGAAAAGGTGAAAATGATGAAGCCGTACAAAATGGCACAAAAAAACTTCAAGAGATAAACGAAGCTTATGAAAGCTTAAAAAAGATACATAAGCAATGAAAAAAACCATAGAAAACAATAGCTTTTTAACAGATCAAATCATAACATATCTTGGAAATAAAAGATCGCTTTTAAATTTTATAGAAAGCGGCATAAATATAGCAAAAAACGAGCTTAACAAAAAAAAACTAAGTTGCGTTGATATATTTAGCGGAAGCGGCATAGTTGCTAGGTTTTTAAAGGCACACTCTAATTTTTTAGTTGCAAATGATTTAGAACTTTACTCAAAAATCATAAATGAGTGTTATTTAACAAATGTAAATTTAGAACTACAAAAAGATATAGACATAAATTTTAAAATACTAAATAAAAAAATAAAAGAAAATTTACAACCAGGATTTATAAGTGAGCTTTATGCACCAAAAAACGATGATTTTATCACAAAAGGCGAAAGAGTTTTTTATACTCAATATAATGCAAATTTCATAGATACCACAAGAAGCGAAATATCAAAACTTCCTAATGATATGCATAAATTTTTCTTAGCACCACTTTTATACCTTGCAAGCAATCACACAAATACAAGCGGCGTTTTTAAGGGTTTTTATAAAGATAAAAATGGTGTTGGTAAATTTGGAGGAATGGGCGAAAACGCACTTAAGCGAATTTGCTATAAAATGCATCTTATAAAGCCGATTTTTTCAAATTTTAGTTGTGATTTTAATGTTTATCAAAAAGATGCAAATACTCTAGCAAAAGAGCTCGATAGTTTTGATCTTTGCTACATAGATCCGCCTTACAATCAACATCCATATGGCTCAAATTATTTTATGCTAAATTTAATAGCGTCTTATCAAAAACCACAAGAAATTTCTGAAATTTCAGGAATACCAAAAGACTGGAATAGAAGTAATTACAACAAAAAAGCAGTAGCAAAAGAGGCTTTTTGCGATCTTATAAAACATCTAAAAGCGAAATTTATTTTAGTTTCTTATAATAACGAAGGAATTATTTCAAAAGATGAATTTATAAATACTCTTAAAAAATTTGGAAAAGTAAAAATTTTAGAGCAAGAATACAACGCATTTCGCGCTAGCAGAAATTTAAACAGCAGAGATATTTATGTAAAAGAGCATCTTTATATTTTAAGGAAAAATATATGAGAATAATTAACGAACAAAAATTTGAAGATTTTTTAAATTCTTTACAAAAAACAAATGCAAATTTATCTTTTTTTGTAGATTTTGAAAAATGTTGTACAAATGTAAATAAAATTTCAATGAAACTTCATAGCTTAAATTATCTTTTGGGTAAATATAATTTAAAAGAAGCTATAAATGAGTTGTTTTTTGAAAATAAAGATTGTTTTTCAGTATTAAATTTACTGATTGCCGTAAGAGATGGTAATACTGTTTTAATAAACAATGATGCAGAATTTATAAAATTAAATACTTATTTTAAAGATCCTAATCAAATTTATGAGTTTTTTTGCCAAACAGGGCTTAGTGAAATTTTTATTAATTCTAAAATTACAAATTTAAATGATTATGTTTTTGGTATTGAGATTGGACTTGATACAAATGCTAGAAAAAATAGAGGTGGTAAAAATTTTGCAAATTTAATAGGTAGTATTTTTAAGCAAAATAACTTAAATTTTGATAGCGAAGTTAGTACTAATAACTTAAACATACAAACAACTACAGATAAAAAAATTTTCGATTTTGTAGTATATGCAGATAAAGTCAACTATTTAGTTGAGGTAAACTTCTATAACACTGGCGGATCAAAACTAAATGAAGTTGCAAGGTCATATATAGAGATCTCTAAAAGAATCTCTATATATCCAAATTTTAGATTCGTATGGATAACCGATGGACTTGGTTGGTTAAGTGCTAAAAATAAATTAGAAGAAGCCTATAAAAGCATTGAAATTTATAATTTATCAAATTTAAATCATTTCATAGAAAAGGTAAAAAGTGAAATTTAATAATTTTATCAGTAACGATAAAAAATTTACTATTTATCAAGGCGATACTTTCGAGATTTTACCAAATCTTGACAAAAAATTTGATCTTATTTTTGCAGATCCGCCTTATTTTTTATCAAATGATGGACTAAGTATTCAAAGCGGCAAAATAGTTAGTGTAAATAAAGGCGAATGGGATAAAGATGTTGACGATATTGATAAATTTAATTACAAATGGCTAAAATTAGCAAAAGAAAAACTAAATAATAATGGTTCAATTATGATAAGCGGAACTTATCATAATATCTTTTCTATCGGACGAATGCTTCAAAAGTTAGATTATAAAATCCTAAATATCATAACTTGGCAAAAGACAAATCCGCCACCAAATTTTAGTTGTCGCTATCTTACGCACTCAACCGAGCAAATTATTTGGGCTAGAAAAAGCCAAAAACACAAACATATTTTCAATTATGAACTTATGAAAAAAATAAATGATAATAAGCAGATGAAAGATGTTTGGGCGTTTCCAGCTATTGCCCCTTGGGAAAAAACTAATGGCAAACACCCTACACAAAAACCACTTGCTTTGCTTATTAGACTTATTTTAATGGCTAGTTATGAAAATAGTTTGATTTTAGATCCATTTAGTGGAAGTAGCACAACTGGTATTGCGGCAAATTTACTAAATAGAAATTTTATAGGCATAGAAAAAGAAAAAGAATTTATAAATATGAGCTTAAAAAGAAAAGACGAAATAGATTTTGATAAAAAAAATATTTTAAAAAAAATAAATGATTTAAATTTAATAAAGGAGTAAAAATGAGAGCATTGCTTAGCGTTAGCGACAAAGATGGTATAGTTGAGTTTGCAAAAGAACTCGAAAACCTAGGTTATGAAATTTTAAGCACAGGTGGCACATATAAGCTTTTAAAAGAAAATGGTATAAAAGCCGTAGAAGTTAGCGATTTTACAAAAAGCCCAGAAATGTTTGAAGGCAGAGTTAAAACTCTTCATCCAAAAATTCATGGCGGAATTTTATACAAAAGATACAATGAAAATCATGTAAAACAAGCGGGGGAATTCGGGGTTCTTGGCATAGATTTAGTATGTGTAAATTTATATCCATTTAAAGCAACCATAGCTAGAACCGATGATTTTGAAGAGATTATAGAAAATATAGATATCGGCGGACCAACTATGGTTAGAAGTGCTGCTAAAAATTTCAAAGATGTTTTGATAGTTACAGATATACTTGATTATGAAAACATTATAAATATGCTAAAAACTGGCAGTGTTGATTACGAATTTAGAAGAGACCTTATGATAAAAGCTTACGAGCATACCGCTAGTTATGACGCTATGATAGCAAATTATATGAATAAAAGATTTAACTCAGGCTTTGGTGCTAAAAAATTCATAACTGGCTCAAAAGTATTTGATACAAGATATGGCGAAAATCCTCATCAAAAAGGGGCTTTATACGAGTTTGACAACCATTTTACTCAAAATTTTAAAGCCTTAAAAGGTGAGGCTAGTTTTAACAATCTTACCGATATTCACGGAGCTTTAATGCTTGCAACTAGCTTTGGAGATGCACCAGCTGTTGCTATTTGCAAACATGCAAATCCTTGCGGTTTTGCCATAAAAGAAAATTTACTTCAAAGCTACATAGAGGCTCTAAAATGCGACCCCGTATCGGCTTATGGTGGTGTTATAGCGATAAATGGCACACTAGATAAAGAACTTGCATTAAAACTTCACGAAAAAGGCACTTTTATGGAAGTTATTATCGCAGCAAATGTAACAGATGAAGCATTAGAGGTTTTTAGCGATAAAAAAAGAACCAAAATTTTCACGCAAGAAAATAAATTCCTAGAAAGAAACGACGAAACATTTGATTTTAAACATGTAGATGGCGGATTTGTCTATCAAGAGCGTGATTTTGTTAAAGACGATGAAGTAAAAAATGCCAAATGCGTTACTACTAGAGAAGCTAATCAAAGTGAATTTACCGATATGCAAATGGCGTGGAAAATAGCCGCTCTTACAAAATCAAACTGCGTTGTTTATGTAAAAGATAGTGCAATGGTAGCAATCGGTATGGGTATGACAAGTAGAGTAGATGCAGCAAGAGCTGCTGTTGCCAAAGCTAAAGATATGGGGCTTGATTTACAAGGATGCACACTTGCAAGTGAAGCGTTTTTCCCATTTAGAGATAGCATTGATATAGCAGCAAAAGTTGGTGTAAAAACAGTTATCCAACCAGGTGGATCAATCCGTGATGATGAAGTTATAAAAGCTGCAAATGAAGCTGGTATAGCTATGTATTTTACGGGAATTCGCCATTTCTTACATTAGAAAATAGCCTATTTATAGGCTATTTATCTTTTCATTTTCTTTGATTAGTTCATTAAAATATTTAAACGGCTCTTTTGTTTGAATTTCTGCATTTTGTAAATTTAAAATAATTTGATTAAAATTTTCTTTCTTGGCATACAACTCTAATGATTCATTTATCAAATCATGCACATTTTTATGAGGATTTTCTATTTTTACAAATGAAGGCAGTTTGCCATAAACATCCTTGCCAATACCACTATACCATTTTCCAAGACGACAATTTTGATGATCACTCATTAATTCAACATTATCTGTTAAAATTTTTCCATAGCCGTTTATTTTAAAAAGAGCATGATCTAGTTTTGCTAAAATTTGAAAACTTTTTATAGCATTATCCATAAGATTTCTAGAATTTGAGATATAAATAGCAAATTTTGACTTAAAATCCACCATTTTAGAACTTGATTCATTTATAATTCCAGAAACTTTACTGCTATCTTTAGAAATTTCATTTGATTTTTGCTTTAAAAGATTTATATTAACCTCAACTTCGCTTGTAGCACTTTGTGTTTTTTCAGCTAGTTTTCTAACCTCATCTGCTACCACAGCAAAGCCTCTTCCGGCCTCCCCTGCTCTTGCAGCTTCTATGGCAGCATTTAATGCAAGCAAATTTGTCTGATCTTATATATCTTTTATCAAATCTACTACATGCGAAATTTCATCAACAACTTTATGTAAATTTTCTGAATCCATCAAGGTTTCGTTTGAAGTTTGAGAAATATGCTCAAAAGTTGCCATTATGGAATTAGTAAAATTCTCTATTTCAGAACTATTTATACCAGTTTGCTCAGCATTATTTCTAATTTCAATGATATCTTCGACATTTTTAGCTAAATCGCCTTGAATGATAGATATATTGTCTTTTGTTAGTAAGCATTGATTTAGATATTTCTTTTTTAAAATTATCCAAATCATCATCTTGTTTAGTTTTAGAAAGCTGTTCTTTAAAATTAGAAATTTGCTCTTTTAACTCTAAATTTTGTGCTTTTAACTCAGAATTTTCTTTTTGAAGTTTTTCAAATTCCAATTTTTCTTAAAAAATTTTTGTTTTTTTTGATAAACATTTTCATTCCTTGAAATTAAATATTTCGAAAAAATATCAAAAAAACAAATCAAGCACTTTTCATATTATTTTCAAAAAACCACATAAAAGCAAATATCAAACTAGCCGCTTTTGCCTTGCTTTCATCATAAGCAAAACTCATAGCTTTATTTTTCTCTATATAAACCAACTCTATGCTTTCATCATCAATACCGCCGCCATTTGATACTTTCATATCATCATCAATAAAAGCAAAAAACAGACTTTGTTTATTTGATGAAACGCCAAACGATGCGTAAGTTGTAATGATATGTTGCAAATTACTTACCCTAAATCCAGTTTCTTCTTCAACTTCTTCAATGGCTGTTTGTTTCGCATCTATGCCTTTATCCATTATGCCAGAGCATAATTCATACGAAAAACCAGGCTCATCACTTTTGATACCATTTTTCATTTGATAGTGCCAAAGTGGCGGACGAAACTGCTTTACAAGCAAAAACGCATTTTTACTTTTATGATAAAGCAATACAGAAACACTATCGTGTATATCTATGCAATCCCAAGTTCTATTTACGCCATTTTGAGTAAATTCAACACTAAATAGTTTTATAAATTTATCACTTTTCAAGCTAGTTATTTTAAAATTTGTTATATTAGTATCCATGTTGCAAGTCCTAAAAAGCTTAAAAAACCTATAATATCAGTAAAAGTTGTAAGTAACACTGATGAGCCAACAGCTGGATCTATTTTTAATTTTTTAAGTGTCATTGGTATTATCGCGCCAAAAAATCCAGATAAAGATAAATTTATAATCATAGCACTACATATAACAACTCCAAGCATAGGCGTCTTAAACCATACAGCAGATACTATGCCAAGAAGGATGCCAAAAATAATGCTATTAATTACAGCTATGCTAATCTCTCTTTTTAAAACATATTTTGCATCACTAAACTCTATCTCTCCAAGAGCTAATTTTCTAACTGTTACAGTAAGTGCTTGAGTGCCAGCATTTCCGCCCATTGCACTTACTATTGGCATTAATATAGCAAGTGCTACAAAAGACTCTATTGTAGCATCAAAAAAACTTATGACAAAAGAAGATAAAAGAGCGGTTCCTAAATTTAAAAATAACCATGAAGCTCTTGATAAACCAGCTTTATATATAGTGTCATCTTCCTCTTCTGCTTCATCATCAAGACCAGCAAGATTATAAATTTGTTCGGTCGCACTTTCTTGTATAAAATCATGAATATCATCAGTTGTTATTCTACCGACTAAAACACCGCTACTATTTATGATAGGTAAAACACTAAGGTCAAACTCTTGAAAATCGGTAGCAACATCTTCTATATTATCACTATCTAGTGCAAAGTGTGGTTTATATTCATCTTCTGGGGCGTTTTTAACTATGTCCCCTATCGTATCTTTAAAATTACAAGTTATAAGATCATAAAGCGGGATAGAGTATTTTAGTTTATTTTCTTCATCAACTACAAAAAGTTGATAAATGTCTTCTAGTTCACCCTCTTCTTTTAGTTTTTTGAGCCTTTGGATGGCACTTTCTAAACTCTCATCAGATCTTGCACTAAAAAGCTCGGTTTGCATATACGCACCGGCTTCATTTTCTTCATATATAGAAAGTTTTAGTATGTCAGCTTGATCTTCTTCATCTAACTCATTAAAAAGCTCTCTAGCTTTTTTATCATCTATGTCTTTTATATATTTTAAAAGCTCTACTTGATCATCACTCTCAAGCTCTTCAATAGCTTCTACCACTTTATCTTTTGGAAGTATTTCGATCACATCTTTTATCATGTGATCTGGCATCTCCATAGCAACTTCACCCAACACTTCTGGGTCAAGTTTTTCTAAATACTCCTCATATTGTTCATCATCATTTTTCTTTATGGTTTTAAGGTATTCTGCTATATCGGTGCTACTGAGTTCATCTTCCAGCTCTTCTTCAAAATGCGAATCAAGCTGCTCTTTAGCAATCTGTAGTTCTTCACTCATCAATACTCCTTAAAGAGTCATAAAGTTACTAAAATCCTCTTCTTTTTGTGGATTTTTAGGATTTTGCAAATGCTCATCTATAATTTTTTTACCATCTTTAACCAAAGCAAGGAACTGCTCTTTTGTCTTTCCTTTAAACAAATCTCTTTGTATCTTAACAACTTTTTCTGGATCTATTGCTTGTTTACCAGCATAAAGTCCAAAGTGAAGGTGTGGGCCTGTTGACATTCCGGTATTTCCTATATAAGCAACAATCTCTCCTTGTTTTACCTTTTTTCCTCTTTTTATATTTTTAGCAAAACCGTTTAAATGTGCATAAAGAGTTTCATAGCCATAATCATGAGATATAATTAGCGTTTTACCATATCCACCTTTTGTTCCAACAAATTTAACTTTTCCATTGCCAGCTGCCATTATCGGAGTTCCTTTTGGTGCAGCATAATCAACGCCAAGATGGGCTCTGTAGCGTTTTAGTATCGGATGAAATCTTTTTTTAGTAAATCTAGATGATATTCTTGCATTTTTTACAGGTTTTATAAGAAATAAAGTCTCATTTGTCTTACCGCTCTCATCATAGTATTTTCCCTCAAATAAAAATAGTGTGTATTTTTTGCCACCTGTTTCTATCATAGCTAAAGATATCTCAGGATAGCCAAAAACCCTACCAAGTCTTCTTTTTTGAGTATAGGCTATAACAAGACTATCGCCCTTTTTTAACTTCGTAAAATCGACACTTTTCCTAAAAACATTTATAAAAGCGTCTGCTAGAATTTTATTATTTGTTTCGTTTATAATATCTTGATATGGGGAGGTTTGAATTTTTATGCTTAAAACTTGACTTTCTTCATTGTAAATTATAGGTATAAACTCTAATTCATATAAATTTTCTTTGTTTTTATAAATATGTATTTGAAGCTCTTCATTTATTGGTATCAAAACTTGCGAAATCATATTTTCATCATCTCTTAAAATTTGAAAACTTGTTCCTGATGAAATCTCGCTTAAAAGCTCTTGATCTTCTTTTGAAGAGTTATAATAAAGTTTAAGAGGCAAAGAATTATTTTCCAAAAAATTGGTAAATGTTTCGCCATTTGGCCAAGTAAGTTCTTCTAAATTTGATTCATTTTCACAAAAAGCAAATGTTATAAGTAGTAAAAAAATAAATAATATTCTCATTAGCAACCCTAAAAAAAATGTAAATCATTCTACAAAACTTCTACTTAAAAGCTAGTAAATTAGCTAAAATTTATCGGATCAATGTCTATATCTATATTTTTATTTTGTAATAAACTTGAAATTTTTATGAGTGGTTTATGTGATTTTGCTCTTAAAAGTATGTTGTATCTAAATTTTGACGCTATAAGCTCTATTGGGGATTTGCCATATCCTATTATCTCAAAATCATCCATTTTTATAAGAAATTTTTCTAAAATTTTCACACATTCTAAACATATAAAATTTGCTTCCTCATCTTTTTTAGATAATATATTTATACGCATAAGTTTGCTAAATGGCGGATATAACGGATCTCTAAATGTAATTTCTTCATTTATAAAAGAGTCATAATCACTTATAAATTTTTTAAAAAAATCTATTTTTTTTGTCTGAAATATAACTTTTCCATACTCCAATCTTCCTGCTCTGCCTGCAACCTGCATTGCTAAAGCAAGCGTTTTTTCCCTAGCCCTAAAATCGCTATATTCTAAATACTCATCAAGCCCTAAAATAACAGCAAGCTCGACATTATGATAATCATGCCCCTTGCTTAACATCTGTGTGCCAACTAAAATGTCAATTTTTTTATCATTAAAATCTTTTAGAATGTTTTCTAATTTTTTTTGAGTAGTTATCTCATCTCTATCAAATTTAGCAATTTTAGCCTCTGGAAAAATTTCACTAAGTTTGATTAAAACTTCACTTGTGCCGATTTTTTTTGCCTCTAACATATCGCCACCGCATTTATCACAAATTTTAGGCACTTTAGTAGCATAGCCACAATAATGACATTTAAGCATATTTTCTCTTTTATGATAACTCATGGAAACTGAACAATATGGGCATTTTATCGTGCTAAAACAACTTTTACAAGTTATAAATTTAAAATTTGCCCTAGTTGGTAAAAACACAACAATTTGTTTTTTGCGCTCCAAGCATTTTGCGATATTTTCTATGATAACTTCACTAATTGATGTCTCATTATCATCAAAAATATACTCTTTTTTGCTCTTAAAAAATGTGCCTTTCATACGAAAATACGGCTGCTTTTGTATAGTTGTTATACAAGGTGTTGCAGAACCTAATATAACTTTAACTCCAAATTTAGATATATAGATAGCTAAATCTCTAGCGTTATAATGTGGATTTGATGATGATTTATAGCTATCATCGTGCTCTTCATCAACTATAACTAATCCAAGATTATTAAATGGTAAAAACAGAGCAGATCTAGCTCCAGCGATTAATTTGATCTCTCCATTTTGAAGTTTTGATAAAATTTGAGCCTTTTTATTTTTATTAATTTTTGAGTGCCAAACCCCTACACTATCTCCAAAATACTGCTTTAATCTTTTTTGCATTTGTGGAGTAAGAGAAATTTCTGGCATCAAAAAAAGTGCAGTTTTGCCAGAATTTATAGCCTTTGCTATGTGACTTATATACACTTCACTCTTGCCGCTTCCAGTATCTCCAAAAAGCAGCGAAACATCGTGTTTATCTATAAATTCAAAAGCTTTTTTTTGAATTTCATTTAAATTTGGAGTTTTTTGTATATATAAATTTGTATTTTTAAATTCACTATAAGGCTCAAACAAATCATAACTTACACCAAGAAAACTCGAATAATAATACGATATAAATTTAGCCAAGTTTATCTGAAGTTGTGTAAATTTAAGATTGCTTTTTGAGCTTATTGGTAGAGTTTTAAAAGATGGTTTTTTAACCTCTTGTATTATCACACCAAGAGAGCTTTTGTTTCGTAAATTTATATTTACTATATCGCCATCTAAAAACTCGTTTTTGCTTTCATATGTCAGCGGATTTAAGGCTGAGCCTAATATAGCTACTTCATAATAAAACAAAACTCAGCCTTAGAAATTTAATGTAAATAGCCTTTGCATTTTTCATCAGAACAATCAAAAGTTCCATTGTCTTTATCATAAACAAAATTTAAAGTTGTGCTCTTGTTAAATTTAAACTCATATTTTAAGCCATCGTTTGTGTTCCAAGCACCTTTTATAGCATTTTGCGTAACAGCACAAAATGGGCTACCGCAATCCTTTTCAGCACCAGTGTTGTCTTTTTTTGTATTAAGTGCAGCAGGCCAACTCATATCGCCTCTCATCATTCTTGTGCTACGCTCCAAGGTTAAACCACTTTGGATAGCCGCTACATCTGATTTAAGTTTTGCTATTTGTGCATCATCTCTAGTTGCTGTAAGTCTTGGCACGGCAACACCAGCTAAAATTCCCAAAATCACTATAACAAAAATAAGCTCTATTAAAGAAAAACCTTTTTTCATTCATAATCCTTGTCATTTTTTAACTCATCGCTTATATTTTTTATAAGCTCTTTTAACTCTCTATCTTGAAAGTAGTTTTCTTGACACTTTTGCACAAATGCAGTTAGTAAATCTTTAACCGAAAATGTCTTTTTGCCATCAAGAAAAATTTGCATATCTCTTTCAAAAGCCACAGCAAATTCATCTTCTAATGTGATTGTATAATCACGAGAATTTACCGATATGACTATTTTTTTCATTTACCAAGAACTGCTTCTATCTTTTTGATAACATCATCTGATTCGATATTTTTATCTTTTAAATCAGCTTCTAATCTTTCTATCTGATTTGATTTTGCTTCATTTTGTGCTTTTACGCTTACAAGCTCATTTCTAAGCCTTTCGTTTTCTTTGCACATCTCATCATATTTATTTAATAGCTCATTAACTTTACTTGTTAAACCATTTAGTATATTGTCATTTTCAAGCATTCTTAACCTCACTTTGTGATATAATCTTATAATTGTAACATAAAAAGCTTTATAATAAGGAAAGTAAGTGAAAAATTTTGAAATTTATAGTAAATTTTCTCCAAACAAAGACCAGCAAAACGCAATAGACGGCATTGTAAAATCTATCAAAGCAGGAAATAAATTTCAAACTTTGCTTGGTGTTACTGGAAGTGGCAAAACTTTTAGTATGGCAAATATCATTAAAAATTTAGATATGCCAGCTCTTATAATGACGCACAATAAAAGCTTAGCAGCACAACTTTATAGTGAATTTAAGGGATTTTTTCCAAAAAATCATGTAGAGTATTTTATAAGCTATTATGATTATTATCAACCAGAAGCTTATATACCAAGGAGCGATCTTTTCATAGAAAAAGACAGCTCAGTAAATGAAGAGTTAGAGCGTCTAAGACTAAGTGCGACAGCTTCACTTTTAAGCTATGATGATGTTATAACAATTGCCTCGGTTTCTGCAAACTATGGTCTTGGAAATCCAAAAGAGTATCAAGGTATGGTTATGTATTTTGAACTAGGAAAAAGTTTAAGTCAAAAAAAATTACTTTTAAAACTGGTTGAAATGGGATATAAAAGAAATGATACTTACTTTGATAGAGGTGATTTTAGAGTAAATGGCGATACTATAGATATTTACCCAGCTTACCATAACGATGAAGCATTGAGGCTTGAGTTTTTTGGAGATGAGCTAGATTATATGTATCATTTTGATGTGCTAGAAAACAAAAAAACAAAAGAGGTTAAGAAATTTATACTCTATCCAACAAGTCAGTTTATAGTTGGTATGGATAGACTAAAAGAGGCTATAAAAGGCATTGAAGCTGAGCTTGAAGATAGGCTTGAGTATTTTCAAAAAGAAGGTAAGGTTGTAGAGTATGCGAGATTAAAACAAAGAGTCGAGTTTGATCTTGAAATGCTAAGCTCAACAGGGTCGACAAAAGGTGTTGAAAACTATGCTCGTTATTTAACAGGACAAAAACCTGGTGAAACACCATACACACTTTTTGATTATTATGAGATAAACTTTGATGATTATCTTGTTATAATTGATGAAAGCCATGTAAGTTTGCCCCAGTTTCGCGGTATGTATGCAGGAGATAGAAGTAGAAAAGAAACTCTTGTAGAGTATGGTTTTAGACTTCCCTCAGCTCTTGATAACCGCCCTTTGAAATTTGATGAGTTTATATCAAAAAAGGCTAAATTTCTATTTGTTTCAGCTACACCAAATGAGTATGAGTTAGAACTAAGCGGAAAAAATGTATTTCATCAAATTATGAGACCAACTGGACTTCTTGATCCAAAAATCACACTAAAAGATAGCGATAATCAAGTAGAAATTCTTTATGATATGGCAAAAGAGGTAATTCAAAGAGGCGATAGAATTCTAGTAACAGTTTTAACCAAAAAAATGGCAGAAGAGCTTACAAAATACTACTTGGAACTTGGACTTAAAGTAAAATACATGCACTCAGATATAGATGCTATTGAGAGAAACGAGCTGATAAGAGGTTTAAGAAGCGGAAATTATGATATGCTAATAGGTATAAATTTACTCCGAGAGGGACTTGATCTGCCAGAAGTTTCTTTAATTGCAATAATGGACGCAGACAAAGAAGGTTTTTTACGCTCTACAACAAGCCTTATACAAACCATAGGAAGAGCTGCTAGAAATTTAAACGGCGAAGTTGTGATGTTTTGTAAAAAAATAACAAAATCTATGAAAGAAGCCATTGATACAACAGAGAAAAGACGAAAGCTTCAAGATGAGTATAATAAAGCTAACAATATCACACCAAAAAGTGCTACAAGAAACATCGAAGAGAGCTTAAAAATAGAAGATGGAGCAGAAATTTACAGAGTTAGCAAAAATAGCGAAAAAATGCCAGCAAGCCAGAGAGCTAAAATAGTAAAAGAGCTTAGAAAACAGATGATGGAAGCTGCTTCTAGGCTTGAGTTTGAAAAAGCAGCGGCACTTCGTGATGAGATTGCAAAACTAAGAAAAATTTAAAACTACATTTTAGAAACATTTTAATCAAATAAAACTTTTATCAAGCAAAAACTAGGTAAAATGCAAACTATGAAATTTATCTATGAGGAATAAAATTATGGCAAAAGACAAAAGTGATTATATAAATAGAGAGCTTTCTTGGCTTAGATTTAACTCAAGGGTTTTATCTCAATGTGATAAAAATATCCCATTAATGGAAAAACTTAAATTTATAGCTATTTATACAACAAATTTAGATGAGTTTTATATGATTAGAATAGCTGGTTTAAAACAACTTTTTGTAGCTGGAGTTGTAGTAAGCGGCAACGATGGAATGGCACCAATTGATCAGTTAAGAGAGATAAGAGAATATCTTAAAAATGAAAAAATTACCCTTGAAAACCACTATAAAAATATTACAAAAGAACTTTCTAAAAATGGTCTTTTTATAAAAAATTATGATGAGTTAAACGCAAATTTAAAACAAAAAGCAGATGAGTATTTTTTCTCAAACATAATGCCAGTTATTGTCCCTATTGCGGTTGATTCAACACACCCATTTCCTCATCTAAACAACCTTAGTTTTTCTTTAGCTGTAAAAATCATTGATCCAGAACATAGTGATCATGTTAAATTTGGAATGATAAGGATTCCAAGAGTAATTCCGAGATTTTTTGAAGCAGATGACGCTACTTATGTGCCAATAGAAAGCATAGTTAGAAAACATGCCGAAGAGATTTTCCCAGGATATAAAATCATTAGCTCAGCAACATTTAAAGTCACAAGAAACGCAGATATTGTAATAGAAGAAGAAGAAGCTGATGATTTTATGATGATATTAGAACAAGGATTAAAACTTCGCAGAAAAGGTGCTTTTGTAAGACTTCAAATAGAAGCTAATGCCGATCCTGAAATTTTAGAATTTTTAAATTTACATATGAAAATTTTCAAAAAAGATATATATGAATACTCCATACCATTAACACTTGATTCACTTTGGCAAATAGTTGGCAATAAAAACTTCTTACATCTTGGTTTGCCACTTTACACACCAAAAGTATTACAGCCATTTGATGAAAATGTATCCATTTTTGATACTCTTGATAAAACCGATGTTTTGACATATCAACCTTATGAAAGTTTTGATCCAGTGGCAACTCTTATAAAAGAAGCATCAAAAGATCCAAAAGTAATATCCATAAGAATGACGCTTTATAGGGTTGAAAAAAACTCGCCAATAGTTCAGTCGCTAATAGATGCAGCAAGCGATGGCAAACAAGTTACTGTTATGGTTGAATTAAAAGCTAGATTTGATGAAGAAAACAATCTTCATTGGGCAAAAGCTCTTGAAAACTCAGGTGCACATGTGATATACGGAATTGCTGGATTTAAAGTACATGCAAAAGTTACTCAAATCATACGCCAACAAAATGGCAAACTTAAATTTTATATGCATTTTGGAACCGGAAACTACAATGGCGGAAGTGCTAAAATTTATACAGATATTAGTTATTTTACCACAAAAGAAGAATTTGCAAAAGATTCCACAGACTTCTTTCATATCTTGTCTGGATATAGCAAAAATAGAACTTTAAATAGTCTTTCTATGTCGCCAATGCAAATCAAATCAAGACTACTTGAAATGATAAAAAATGAAAAAGACAAAGGAAGTGAAGGTGTAATCATAGCAAAAATGAATGCACTTGTTGATAGTGATATGATAGATGCACTTTATGATGCAAGTAGTGCAGGAGTTAAGATAGATCTCATAATACGCGGAATTTGTTGCTTAAAACCAGGAGTAAAAGATTTAAGTGAAAATATAAGAGTTCGCTCTATTATCGGTAAATACCTTGAACACGCAAGGATATTTTATTTTAAACACTCAAATCCAGAATTTTACATATCTAGCGCTGATTGGATGCCAAGAAATTTGGAGCGTCGCTTTGAACTTATGACACCTATTTATGAACAAAAACATAAAAATACTTTACAAGAGATTTTACACATTCAACTAAGAGATAATGTTTTAGCTTATGAACTTAAAGAAGATGGAGAATATACACAAGTTGTGCCAGCTCAAAATAAGCTTAAAATAAACAGCCATGATCTTTTAGAAAAATATGTAACAAAAATAAAAGCAACTCAAAAAGATAAAGATATCAACTCGCGAACTAAAAATATAGCTTTTAAATTATTTAAAGAAAGTTAAAATATAATTATGGGATTTTTCCATAATTATAAAGGATTTTTGATGGATTGGTTACTTTTTGTATCAAATTTTCTTATGGCATCATTTTTACCTGGTATAAATATGACTTTAGCTCTAAATTATGGGATTTTAATAGGCTATAAAAAAACACTTTTTATGATAAGCGGTTCTGTTTTAGCCCTTGGAATAGTGGCGTTTTTAAGCGCAACAAGCATAGGAATTATTATAATTAAAAAACCTTTTATTTTTGAGATTATAAAAGTTTGTGGCGGAATTTATATATTGTATCTTGCTTTTAAAATTTTTATATCCACTTCTAAAATCAAAGATAGCAAAGTTACACACATACTAAATGCGAAAGAACTTTTTATGCAAGGCTTTATAGCATGCATTACAAATCCTAAAGCTTGGATATTTCTTGCAGCTCTTTTACCGCCATTTTTAGACAAATCCAATCCTTTTAACGCAAAAATGTTTTTACTCATTTTTATAATTTTATGCATAGAATTTTTTTCATTTTCGGTTTATGCGCTTGGAGGAACTTTTTTAAAAAAGTTTATCACAAAATACATATCAATAGTTCAAAAACTTTCGGCTATTCTTCTTAGCATAGTTGCTTTATGGATGATATTTTGGTAAATTTTATTATTTTAAAAACAAATTTCTGATAGAATATATAAATTTAAAAAAAGGTAGTTTTATGCAAGGCAAAGTTTGGAAATTCGGAGACAACATAGATACAGATATAATAATAGCAGCAAGATACCTAAATACTTCAGATGAAAGTATCTTAGCTAAACACATAATGGAAGATGCTATTTATGATTTCTCATCTAAAATTTCAAAAGGCGATTTTATAGTAGCTGGAGAGAATTTTGGATGTGGAAGTAGCAGAGAACACGCCCCTCTTGCATTAAAAGCAGCAGGTATAAACTGCGTTATAGCAAAATCTTTCGCAAGAATTTTTTATAGAAATAGTTTCAACACTGGTCTTTTGATACTAGAAATTGCTAATGCAGATGAGATAAATGAAGCCGATGAAATCAAAATTAATTTAAATGATGGAATGATTGAAAACTTAACTACCAAAAAAACATATGAATTTAAGCCAATTCCAGAGTTTATGCAAAAGCTTTTAAACTGCGGTGGCTTGATAGAGTATGCTAAAGATTTAATAAAATAAAATTGAGGTTAATTTATGAAAAGATACAATATTTGCGTAATAAAAGGTGATGGAATAGGACCTGAAATCATAGATGAATCTATAAAAGTACTAGATGCTATAAGTGGGAAATTTGATATAGAGTTTAATTATGAGTATTGTCAAATGGGTGGGGCTGCTTATGATATATTTGGTGAACCACTTCCAGATGAAACTTTGCAAAAAGCATTAAGTAGCGATGCTGTGCTTTTTGGTGCAATTGGCGGAGAAAAATGGGACAATCTACCGCGTGATAAAAGACCAGAAAGTGGGCTTTTAAAACTTAGAAAAAATTTAGAAGTTTTTGCAAATTTAAGACCTGCGACAATTTTTGATGAGTTAATAGACGCCTCAAATTTAAAAAAAGAAGTTGTAGAAGGCGTTGATTTTATAGTTGTTAGAGAATTAACCGGCGGAATATATTTTGGCGAACCAAGAAAACAAGAGAGTGGTAAAGCATATAACACTATGATTTATTCAAAACAAGAGATACAAAGAATAGCAAAAATAGGCTTTGAAATAGCACAAAAAAGAAAAAAAAGCTTATGTCTTGTTGATAAAGCAAATGTCCTTGAAACAAGCTCTTTATGGCGTGAAGTTGTAAATGAAGCAGCAAAGGATTATACGGATGTAAAACTAAGTTTTATGTATGTTGATAATGCTGCAATGCAAATCATTAGAGATCCAAAACAATTTGATGTGATTTTAACAGAAAACCTATTTGGCGATATTTTAAGTGATGAAGCAAGTATGATTTGTGGTTCTATCGGACTTTTGCCAAGTGCTAGTATAGGTGGTAAAGTTGGCATTTACGAACCGATTCATGGAAGTGCACCCGATATAGCAAATCAAGGTATAGCAAATCCAATGGCAACTATCCTAAGTGCGGCTTTAATGCTAAGATATGCTTTTAATGAAGAAGATGCAGCAAAATGTATAGAAAATGCTGTAAAACAAACTTTAAAAGATGGCTATAGAACAAAAGATTTAGCAGCATTTGGTGCTAAAGAAATATGCACAACCAGTGAAATAGGCAGCATTATAGCTGATTATGTAACAAGATATGAGAAATAATACCATAACAGAGGCTCTTATTTATGAGTCCCAAGGTCTTAAAGATGATGCACTTTTAGTATATAAAAATATATTAAAATCAGATCCACATAACAAAGATGCAACAAATGCAATACGCAGAATTTCCGGGCTTAGAAAAAAATATAAAGATGTAAATGAGTATATGCTTGATTTTTTTGTAAATTTAAAAACTGATGAAGAGATAAACGAATTTAAAAGATGGTTGATAAAGATATGAAACTAGAAGACTTAGCAAAAAGCGTAGCTTATGAAATCAGCGCAGAGTTAGAGCAAGAAAGAGAACAGCAAATATATAAAAGTGAGCAAAAAGTTGATGATAATGCACACAATATAGCACAAATCAAACAAGAGCTTAATCAAATAGATGGCGATAATAACACAAAAGAGCAGATTTTTTTACAAAATACAAAAGAGAGAATTTTAGTGTTATTTGAAGGCTTAAACGAAAACACAAAAGGCGATATAAGTTTAAGGCTAGATTTAACAATAAAATTTTTAGAGTTTTTGCTTGCTAGTATCGAAAATAGACTAGATGAATTGCGAAAATAGCGAGTTAAAAGAAGTTATTAATTTTCTAAAACCATACACAAATAGAGCATACTTTGTTGGCGGCAGCGTTAGAGACAAACTGCTTAATATTAAAAATAGCGATTATGATATAGAAGTTTATGATATTTCTAAAGATAAATTTGAACTTTTAATGCAAAAAATCGGTGCAGTTGGCGTTGGTAAAAGCTATTTTGTTTATAAATATAAAAATATCGATATTTCTCTTCCAAGGACTGAAACTAAGATAGGTCGTGGTCACAAAGCTTTTGAAGTTAGTATTTGCAATGATGAAAAACTAGCTTCAAAAAGACGCGATTTTACTATAAATTCTCTTATGCTAAATATATTTGATGGAAAACTTTTGGATTTTTGGGGTGGAAAAAATGATTTAGAAAATAAAATTTTAAAAATCATTGATGAAAATAGTTTTAAAGAAGATAGCCTTAGGGTTTTAAGAGCTATCCAGTTTGTATCAAGATTTAATCTAACCATAGATAAAAACAGCTTTGAAATTATGAAAAATATTGATTTAAACGATCTTAGCAAAGATAGAATTCGCCTTGAAATTATAAAAATGTTTAAAGGAAAGTTTCAAGAAAAAGCATTTAAGTACCTCTATGAACTTAATCTTTGTTCGATTGTTTTTGGTATAGAAATAACAAAAAACGAATTTGAAAAAATTTGTCAAAATTTAAATGATGGGTTTCAGCTTGTTAATAACCAGATGTATTTTTTATATAAATTTTCAAATATAACAAAATGCAATAAATCAAAACTTTTAAAACATTTAAATTTATCTTTTCAATATAAAAAAATACTAAATGAGCCATTTTTTGCAAATCCAACAAAAAAAGATCTTCTTATAACTAGCCTTGAAATGCCGCTTTCTAACTGGCTTGGATTAGATACGAAAGAACTTGTAAGTATAGCAAAAAATCTAGGAATTTATGATAATACTTTTAAAACAGATATATCTTCAAGCGATGTTATAAAAGATGGGTTTAGTGGCGAAAATATCGGCAAAGAGATAAAAAGAAGAAAACTTAAGATGATAGATGAGTTTTTAACTAAAAACAATTAAACTACTTAAAAGTGAAATTTTGATAAAATAAACCTTTTGTTAAGAGGTTAAAATGATGGAAAAATACATACTAAAAATCGACTGCAAAGACCAAAAAGGATTGATATATAGAATATCTGATACTATATTTAAATTTGGATTAAACATAGCAAAAAATCATGAATTTGTCGATCATGAAGTTAATAAATTTTTTTATAGAGCCGAAATAGACTGCGAAAAAAGTATAGATGAAACTGCATTTTGCGGCACACTTAGTGCAATGCTTGGCAGCGAAGCAAATATAGTTTTAAAAAAATCTAGCAAAAAAGACATAGTTATACTAGCTACAAAAGAAACCCATTGTTTGGGCGATATGCTAATAAAACACAGTAGCGGTGAGTTAAATGCGAATATTTTGGCTGTAATTGCAAATCACGATGATTTAAGAGAACTTGTAGAGAAATTTGGCATTAAGTTTTATTGCGTTGAGAGCAACGGCACAAAAAGAGAAGATCATGAGCAAGATATTTTAAACTTACTTAGTAAATTTAGTTTTGATTATATGGTTTTAGCAAAATATATGAGAATACTATCCCCAAATTTTGTAAAGGCTTACGAAAATAAAATCATAAACATTCATCACTCTTTCTTGCCTGCATTTATAGGGGCAAATCCCTACAAACAAGCTTACGAAAGAGGAGTTAAGATAATTGGTGCAACTTCGCATTTTGTAAATAACGACCTTGATGAAGGACCAATAATAACTCAAGATGTAGCAAGAGTAAATCATGAGATGAGTTGGCAAGATATGCAAAAAGTAGGTAGAAATATCGAAAGAAATGTCCTTGCTGCAGCACTTGACCTTGTGTTTGATGATAGAATTTTTGTTTATAACAACAAAACAGTAATTTTCTAAATGTTTAATATAGTTTTAGTTCATCCACAAATTCCACAAAATACCGGTGCGATAGGCAGACTTTGTGTAAATGCAAATCTAAATTTACACATCATAAAACCAACTATTTTTGATATTGACGAAAAAGCTGTAAGGAGAGCCGGGCTTGATTACTGGAAAAAGCTAAACCCTACAATATGGGAAAGTTTAGATGATTTTTTAAACACAAACAGCGACTTTGATAAATTTCACTTTGCAACCACAAAGACAGATAAACTATACTATGATGCTAAATTTAAAACTGGCGATTTTATATTTTTTGGTGGTGAAAGCACAGGGCTGCCAATGGATTTTATGAAAAAAAACTGGAAAAACGCTATAACAATACCAATGGGGGAAAGCGGTAGAAGTTTAAATTTAGCAATGAGTGTTGGGATAATAGCTTATGAGGCGATTAGACAAAATATAAAAAATTTCGAGTTTAGAAAATGAAAAAAATATTTTTAATTATAATATCGTTTGTTTTTTTATATTCAAGTGAGCTAAAAATCGCAACTTATAATGTAGAAAATCTTTTTGATGATAAATTTGATGGAACAGAATATTATGACTTTAATATCAAAAAATCTTCTTGGAATACAAAAAAATATCAAGAAAAACTCTCAAATTTAAGTGGGACTATAAAAAAAATAAACCCAGATATCATTGCACTACAAGAAGTTGAAAACTACTCAACTTTGCAAGATTTAGCAAAACAAAGTGGTTATAAATTCTATAAATTTACAAAAGATAAAACTTCGCCTTTTGGAGTTGGAGTTATGTCTAAAATAGAAATTTTAGGCACAAAAAACTATGCCGTAAAAAGCGTAAAAACAAGAGATATTTTAAGAGCAGATTTTAAATTTGATGATAGTGAGTTTAGTATATTTATAAACCACTTTCCAGCCGCTAAAAATCCCATAAAAGATCGTAGATCCGCTGCTACAACACTTTATCAGGCTGTAAATGAAACAATCAAAAAAGGCAAAAAAAATCTAATTTTACTAGGTGATTTTAACAGCGACTTGGGAGATAATTTTTTATTAAACGATATTATAAGAATAAATAAATTTACAAACCTTTGGGATGAAATACCAAAAAATTTACAAATTTCACATAAAAGCAATCGTGCGATAGATCATGTCTTGTTATCACAAAGCTTTTTTCAAAACTCGCCATACTACAAAAAAGGAAGTTTTGGGATTTGCAAAGCTAGTATTAATTACTTTGAAATTTCAGATCATTTGCCACTTTGTTTTAGCATAAATAGCGAAAAAACAAGTATTGATTTAGTGACAAAAACTATAAATGAAATTTATAAAAATCAACAAATTGATACCAAAACACTCATACAAAAAGCAACTGTAATCTACAAAGATGAAGTTGGATATGTGATTTCTCAAGGACAAGGAGAAAGCGTATTTGTTTTTGACAAAAATGCAGTGGTTGATGTTGGTAAAATTTATGATTTGATAGCCTATAAAAGCGAAATTTATGATGGAAATTTTGAGATAACTAGTGCAAAAATTATCAATTCTTATGATAAAATTACAGATATAGATAAATATAAAATTGATTTTAAAAATATAAACACAGCAAGAAGCGGCGATATCATAACAAATATAGTTGGCGATGTAAAAAGTGGATATTTACACACCAAGTTTGGAAAAATCAAACTTTTTTCACGCTCTAAAAAGTTAAATGACGGCTTGGATTTCAAAGAAGCGTTATTTTGGAATTATAAAGGTCAAAAGGAACTTATCATAAAATGATAGATTTTATCATCATAACAGCATTTTGCATTTTTATGACATTTATGATAATTGGATTTAACAAACAGATGAATGAAAAAAACAAAAAAAGAGATGAGATAAATAAAATTATAAAAGATAGGAAAAAAGATGAAATTACTGATTGAAATTGGAGTTGAAGAATTACCAGCAATACCATTTTTAAAAGAACTTCCAAATATAAAAACAAAATGGGGAAAAATCTTAGAAGAATACAACCTAAAAACCAAATTTGAGTTTTTTTACACACCAAGAAGACTTGTATTTTTTCACAATGAGTTTTTAAGCAAACAGCCAAATAGCATTATACAAAACATTGGTGCACCAAAAAATGTTGCACAAAAAGATGGAGTTTGGGCTAAAGCTGCTCTTAGTTTTGCAAATAAATGCGGTATTAGTGAAAATGAGCTTAAATTTAAAGAAATAAACGCAAAAGAAGTTTTATACTACGAAGAAGAAAAAATAGGTAAAAACTCTAAAGAAATTTTAGGAGAAATGATAAATAAATTTTTATCATCTTTAAATTTTGGCAAATCTATGCGTTGGGGAAATGGCGAGTTTGAGTTTATAAGACCGGTAACATCTATAATTTGTATGCTTGGAGATGAAAATGTTGCAATGAGTGTATTTGGCATACAAAGCGAGAAAGCATTTTTTCCACACAAAGCATATGGATATGATAAGATTAAATTTAATAGCATCGATGAATACTTTAATAAAATATCTCAAAACGGAATAATACTTAAAGAAGAAGATAGAAAGAATAAAATTTTATCAGAGTTTAGAAATTTAGAGCAAAAACACGACATAAAAATACAAATAGATAATGAACTTTTAAGCGAAGTTGTCGCTATAACAGAGTATCCAACTGCACTTCTTGGTAAATTTGAAAATGAGTTTTTAGATGTTCCAAGTGAAGTTATCATAACTTCTATGAAAGTAAATCAAAGATATTTTCCTGTTTTTAAAGATGGTAAATTATTAAACGGATTTATCGTAGTTAGTAACGCCATTAGCGATGATTATTCACTTATCATAAAAGGAAATGAAAAGGTTTTAAGAGCAAGGCTTAGCGATGCAATGTTTTTTTGGCAAAGCGATCTAAAAACAAAATTTGATTCAAAAATGCTAGAAAATGTTGTGTATATGAAAGAGCTTGGAAGCATAGAGCAAAAAGAAAAAAGCGAAGCAAAATTAGCACAAATTCTAGCAAATTTATACAAAGATGAACTTAGTAAATTTAATATTTCAAATATAAATGAACTTTTAGAAAGATCAATAATGCTAAGCAAAACAGATCTTGTTAGTTTAATGGTAGGTGAATTTAGCGAACTTCAAGGTATTATGGGTGGATATTATGCAAAAAATGCCGGCGAACACGAGCTAGTTTGCACAGCCATAAAAGAGCAGTATCTGCCAACAGGCGAAAATAGCGAGCTTCCAAGCAATCTGTTTTCAGCTTTAGTTTCGCTTTCTTGCAAACTTGACACGCTAATGGCACTTTTTAGCATAAACAAAATTCCAACCGGAAATAAAGACCCTTATGCACTAAGAAGAGCAGCAAATGGGGTTTTAAGAATAATTTTAAATGAAAAATTAAGTTTTGATATAAATGCCATTTTAAAAGAAATATCGCCAAATTATGCTAAATTTGATATAAACACTCTAATTGATTTTATATTTGATAGAATGATAACAATGTATGATGCAAATACATCTATCATAAAAGCTTGTATAAATAGCGGTCAAAGAGATATCAAAAAACTTGATAATGCCATAAAAGCACTTGATGAGATAAGTAAAGATGAAAGTTTTAAGGATAAATTTGATACTTTTAAAAGACTTGCAAATATTATCAAAAATGAGCAAATAGTGGAAGTTGATACAAATTTATTTGAGTTAGATGCTGAAAAAAATCTTCATAGTGAATTCAAAAAAATAAATACCAACGAGCAAGATTATAAAAAATACCTCAACTCGCTTTTTGACCTTAAAAATCATATAGATGACTTCTTTGATAATGTTATGATAAATGTAGAAAATCAGTCTATAAAATCAAATAGAATAGCTATCATAGGTCAAATTTACAAAGCATTTTTAAGAGTTGCGGATATAAAAGAGATAAGCTTTTAATAAATTTATAAGTTATGTTAAGACCTTACTTATTTATAATAAAATGATTTTATAAACGCTTTTATTTTAATTTACAGCATAAATTAAAATAAATATGGTTTGAAAATTTTAGTATTTTAATATAAAAAGAGTATTATGGAATTTTATATCCAATTCCCTTAACATTTTTTATTTCAAAGGGAACTTTTGATCTTAATTGTCTTACAAGAGAGCGAAAAGCTTCATCTCTAGGAATTTCATTGCCCCAAACAAAAATTTCTATTTGGTTCATAGTAACAACTTTTCTTCGATGTCTAAGTAAAATTTCTAAAAGCTTAGACTCTTTTCGCCCAAGATAAATTTCATTTTTTCCAACAAAAAGACATGATAAATCAACATTAAAATAAACACCCTTTTTTATATGATAAATAAGAGATTTATTATACTTAGTTAAAATTTTAAAAAGAATTTGTGCGGCATCTGAAGTTATTTCATTGGTTTTTAAAATAAAATCATCGCACCCGATACAATAAAGTTCTTTTATCAAATCGGCACTTATCTCATTTAAAATTACTATAACAGATGCTTGAATTGAGCTTTCTTTTAAAGATTTTACAAACTCAATCCTACTTTTATAATCATCGTCAATATTTAGCACAAAAGCATCATAGCGAATTTTGTGATCTAAAATTATGGGTATATCAAAAAACGCATCAAAAGAGTAAAATGAAATTTTAAATGTTTTTGAAATAAAACTTAAAACTTCTGTCATCTTAGAGTCTATTCTCATCAAACAAACTTTCATTTTATACTCCTTTGTCTAATCTACATTATTTTTGCTCACTTAATTCTTTTACAATTTTATCTTTTTCTTCAAGCATTTTTGGTTTATCTTTATAAATTTCATACTCAGGTTCTTTGGCATAGTAATTTAACACACTTCTTAAATTTTTATGTCCAACCTCTAAATGACAACTTGCACAACCTATCTCTTTACCTTCGGATTTAACTTTTTTATAATGTGCATGCATTTCAAGACCCTTAGGTGATAGTTTTGAATTCTCATAAATATTTTGATGACATTTAACACAACCGTCATCAAATACAAATCTTAATCTATTTTTTCTATTTTCTAACCAATTTATTTGATCAACATCTTTAAAAAAATGGATGTATCCTTCAACTACTCCGTTTTTAGCCTTAGTATAAATGTAATTAACCAAAGAATCGTGCGGTAAGTGACAATCAACACACTGAGCCTTAAAACCTAAATCCCCTTTACCGCCATGAACATCATGTCTATATGATGCAACCATCGGATCCATTTCATGACACACAACACAAAATTTATCACTACTTGTTTTAGTAAGAGCGATTGTTGTTGTATATGAGCCCATAACACCGATTATTAAACCTATCAAAATAAAATAAAATATTTTCTTTTTCATGGCGTAACCTTCATCCAATGTTTAACTTCAGCCTCGTGGCACTCATCGCACATATTTACCGATTTTTTATGCTCCATATGGCACTCATCACAATACAAATTTGGCCCGTCATGAACGGAATTGTGCGGATTTGCTTTTAAAGTATCCATAAATTTGGTTCTTTGCGCCATATGCTCTTTGCTTTTATGACAAGATAAACAGCCCTTATCTCCTGGGTTTTTAAATTTCTCAGGATTTGATTTGTATGACAATGCATACAATCAAAATAAAGCTTTGCGTGATGTGGTTTTATTGGGTATTTCTCAACTAGTTCTTTTATATGTTGTTTATAAGAGCTTTTTGAAGCGTTATCCTCAGCATAAGAAAAACAAGCAAAAAATAGTAAAATGCACGTAGCAAATTTAATTTTCAAACTCATTTATTCTCCTTAGATCAGTTGCCCTAAATTTGGGCAACTTAAAATTTATATATTTTCTCCAGCTATCATTCCAAATACTAAACAATCAGTAATTGCCACACTTCCAAGTCTGCTAGCTCCGTGTGTTCCGCCTGTAACCTCACCTGCTGCATAAAGTCCAGGGATTGGTTCTTGTGTATCCATAGAAATAACTTGTGCTTTAGTATTAATTTTAACACCGCCCATTGTGTGATGTGGTTTTGGAGTTAAGCGTATGCAATAAAACGGACCGCTTTCATTTATGCACTCGCCTTTGAATTGTTCAACAGGTTTGCCAAACTCATCTTTTCCGGCTTTAACTCCGTCGTTGTATTTTTTAACACTTTCTTTTAAAGCAGCAGCTGGAATTTTATAAGCAATAGCAACCTCATCAAGTGTGTTGTATTTTTTCATAACGCCACTATCTAAGCCTTTTTGGATTACATTTTTAATTTCAGGACCAAATGTGTTTTGGGTTCCTATCGCAACTGGGTTAGCCTTAGGATCTTTTCTTAGTATTACAAATTCAGCGTCAGCTCTTGTTTTTCTATCAGCAAGCTCATTCATAAAACGCTTTCCTGTTTTTACATCAACAGCCATCCCGTATTTAAATAAACCTTGTTGAGTTAAAATCGGAGCCACTCCAAAACCTCTCTCATCTGGACTAGCCCATGGACCAAATTGAATCCAATCTACTTGAACTGGGCAAGCTCCGATTTCAAATGCTTTAGCCATAGCACCAGCAGTTGCTCCTGGATGATTTGTAGAATCCATATCATCAGGAATTCTTGGATCTTGTAATTTTCTATAAAATTTATCCATACCAAAACCGCCTGATGCTAATACAACACCTTTTTTTGCACCAAAATATTTAACTTCGCCACTTTTGTTTTCTTTATCATCATTAAATAATTTTGAATCAAATCTATACTCAACTCTAGCTTTTATTCCTACAACTCTACCAGCTTCATCAAGCACAAACTCATCAAATTTTGTTCTTTTGTAAAGTTTGCATTTTTCATTTTCTTCAACATATTTTGACATAGGGATGATTATTCCTGAGCCGCTATTATTTTCAGTAACAATTGTTCTAGGGACTGAGTGACCGCCAAACCATGATAGTTCGTGCTGGAATTTTGCACCGCATTTTTCTGCAAAAGATACAGAATCAGCTGCTCTATCTACTATTGTTTCAAGTAATTCAACATGATTAATGCCAAGTCCCGCTTTTAAGCAATCTTTGATAAAAATTTCTTTTGAATCTTTAATATTTCTTTCTTTTTGAATAGGATTGTTTGGAACTGCCATTCCGCCACCATTTATGGTTGAATTTCCACCAACTCTACCCATTTTCTCAATCACAAGAACACTTAAACCTTTTTCTGCTGCTTTTGCTGCTGCTGCAAGTCCGGCAAAACCTGTTCCTATAACAACAACATCATATTCTTCATCAAATTTAACATCTTTTACATCAATTGGTTTAGCCATTAAATTTGATGCACCTAGCATACTAGCACCTACGCCAACACCTGCAAGTTTGATAAACTTTCTTCTTGAATCATTATGGTTCATGAAATATCCTTTATAATTAAGATTAAGAATAAATTAAAGCTATTTTTATTTAAAACATCTATATTTATTCTTTATATGAAATAATATCATTTTATATGTGAGTTATCAGTGATATTTATCTATAAATTTTTAAATTTTATAATAAATATAAATTTTTAAGTTTATATTTATTATAAAATATTTCGCTAGATAAAGATATGGTAAAAATTTTCTAAAAATAACTAAGTCTCTTATTTTAATACTAATAAATGCAAGCTTCAAAAATTACTTTTCATAAGTGATATTTAAATGATTTATGATAGCGATGTATTTAAATGAAATTTATTCAAAATCATATAAAAAAGTTTTTGATTTTATAAAAATTTAGGTGTAAAATTTTACTAAAATCATCTCTGTAAATAAAGATTTTATGAATGTAAAAAATTATTTATTTAGAAGCATTTTGTAAAAACTAAAATTCTACGCCTAAATATGTGGTGATTGCTTGTTCTTATTTATCACTAGAGAAATTATATTATTAGTATGATTTAATCATAAGCCATCTTGAAAAGATGGCGAGCAAAAAGTTGAAGTTGAGACGCTTTTAATGTTACGCCTAAAGCTATGAACAAATTTAAAGATGGTAAAAACTTAAAATACATTATTATACTTAACTATAATTTGTAAAGTAGCGTTAAATTTATATACAAATTTTAATACTATTAATAAGCCTAAAAGCAAAATGTTTTTTAGGCTTATTTAAATACATAACCAAAATAAATTATAATTTTATTAAATTATAAATTTTTATAATAATCAATCTGATCTTTTTTGATAATGCGTATATAATTCGTGCTTCCTTCTACTCCAGTTTGCAAACCTGCAGTCATTACATAAGTGCATTCATCGCTTATTAAATGTTTCTTTAATCCATCTTTTATAATGCTGGTTATAAGGTCATCAACTTTGATTTTATCTTTTACCAATATAGGCTCAACACCCCAAACCATACATAAAGAATGTGCAGTTTGCTCATCATGGGCTATGGCTAAAATATCCATCTTTGGTCTATTTCTTGACATTTTTATAGCTGATTTTCCAGATCCAGTTATAGAAAGTATGCCGCATGCTCCTATGTTTGTAGCAAGTTTAGATGCACTTGATGCTATCATATCTGTTTCATCAAAAAAGCTAAATTTATCAAATTTATTATAAGGATAAAGTTTTTCTGTTTCTCTAATAGTATTTGCCATAGCTTTTACAACAAGTGGCGGGTGCTTTCCAATGGCACTTTCTTCACTAAGCATAACAGCATCCGTTCCATCTAATACAGCATTAGCAACATCGCTTATTTCAGCTCTTGTTGCTCTGTCATGCTCTGTCATAGAAAGCATCATTTGAGTTGCTGTGATAACTGGTTTATTCATATTATTTGCTTTTGCTATGAGCATTTTTTGTATATTTGGCACCTCATAAAACGGAACTTCTATGCCAAGATCGCCTCTTGCTACCATTATACCATCACAAATTTCCAAAATTTCATCAATATTTTCAACTGCATCAAATTTTTCTATCTTAGCATATAACTTTGCATCTGAGTTAAAATCCGATAATATCTTTCTAGCTTTTATAACATCATTGGCATTTTGGACAAAAGAAATAGCTACAAAATTTACACCATTTTTAGCACCCCACTCCATATCTAGCTTATCTTTTGGAGTTATAATATCTACATTTATCCTTGTATTTGGGAAATTTACACCTTTATTAGATGTGATAACACCATCGTTTTCTATTATGGTTTCGACATATTCACCAACCTTAATAACTTTTGCTCTAACAGCGCCATCATAAAGATAAATATATTCACCAAGTTTTAACATATCTAAAATTTCAGGATGATTTATACATGTCTCATAGCGATTTTCCATTATCTGTTTTCCAAGAATTTCTTCTTTTTTAAAAACTATATGATCGCCTATTTTTAATGTAAAAGTATTTTCTAATTTTCCTATGCGTATCTTTGGACCGCTGATGTCTTGAAGAACGCCTATCCTAATGCCTAATTCTTTTTCAACTTCCCTTACAATATCTAAATTTTTTTTATGATATTCGTGAGTTCCGTGAGAAAAATTTAATCTAAATACATTTACGCCGTTTTTTACCATCTCTAGTATAGTCTGTTTATTATCGCTTGATGGACCCAGTGTTGCTACTATTTTTGTTTTTTTAAACATAATTTTCCTTTTTTCAAATTATACAAATTTAAAGAAACATTTTAGATATATTATTATCCTAATTCGGATTCAAATTTAGCTTCATCAAAAGATTTATTTAAAAACTCACACACTTTTTTTGCATCTTTTACGCCATTTCCAAGACAACTTGTAGCACCGGGACTTGGCGTCATATTAAAAATAATGCCTTTTTTTGTATCAATTGATGCCTCTCCAAGCATAAGAGTTTTGTTTTTCTTATCAATTACTTGTGGTCTAATGCCGCCAAAACCTTTTGCATAGTAAATATCATCTTCTCTCAAACTAGGAACAATCTTTCTAGCATCTTTTACAAAAAGTTTTTTTCCTAAAATAGGCATCTCAAAAGCTATATTTCTAAATAAATAATTTCTAATATCACTATCTTTTAATAAATCCCAAAAAACGCTAATGGTATCCATACCTAAGTTCAGAGCCGATAATGATTCTAAAATACTTTTTGAACCATGAAATCTCTCTAATTTTGGCATAGGAATAGCAGTTGGTCCAAAACGAGTGCATCCATCTGCTAAAATATCAGGGTCTCCATGCAATGCCGCAAAAGGAAGCTTTGGATTTTGAATCATATAAACTTTACCATTTAATAATTTTTTCTTAGTTAAATAATAACTTCCTGCCATCGGCAAAGTTCCCATATCCATTCCATAGCCCATTTTATGGGCCAAATATAAAGAGTGTGCACCAGCATTTACAACTACAAAATCAGCACTTATTGAAAGATTATTAATAGTATTTATATAAAACTTATTGCCAACTTGATTGATTCTTTTTACTTCGGAATTTAGATAGACATCTACATGTTTTGAGTTCTCTTTTTTAGCATTATCTACAAATGAATTTGACATAGCGCCAAAATCAACAGTTGTATAAGCACCATCAAGAGTTCCTATGTCAGCAACATTATCTTTTCTAACATTGCTATTTTCATCAAAAACAACTTTTGGTTCTATTTGCTTTAATCTATCTCTATCGTAAAATTCCAAATAAGGATATATCTTCTTAAGCTCATCATATCTTTGTTTGATAGATTCAACTTCTTCTTCGCCAACTCCCATGGCAAATTTTTGATGCTTAAACATAAACTGCTCATTATAGCCGTGTTGAAGACCATATTTTACTATCATATCTGCAGTTTTTTTGACTTTTTTAGCTTTTTCGTAAGTGTAATTTGTCTCTATGTCTCCAGAATGTATAGTCTGAGAGTTGCCAGTTCCTTTTGAATTTAAAGTAGACACCCCCTCGTATTTTTCAACCAAAGCAATGCTTTTTATATTTGTATATCTTGAAAGCAAATATACCAAGGCAGAGCCAGAAATTCCACCGCCAACTACAACAACTTCATAATGCATCTCTTTCATTATATTCATCTCCAATATTTATTTTGTGTATTTTGCTATATTTTTGTTTAAAATACTGTATATTTTTTAAACTAATAGCAGTTTATAACTTTACTACAATATCATTTTTAACAACATATGAGTAATTGTACCCCAAAAGAGCTAAAAAAAATAAAAAATTAATATATATTTTGATATTTTTAAATAAAAATATCACATTTTGTAACATATATTTTTATAAATTTATTTTATAAATTTACAGATATTTTTTAAATATTGCTTAATTTTATACAAATTTAAATCAATAAAGTTACATATGGTTACAATTTTATTATTTTAGATAAAATTATTTATCTTTTACATTAAAAAATTAATTTTTTATACATCAATTAAGATATAATTTGGCTATTAAAATTAATTTTTAAGGAGGTAAAATGGCAGATGTAAATATGGAGGAATTTCAAACAAATGAAGAAGAGCTAGAACAAGCAACTAGCTTTTGGCATCAAAACAAAAAGTCATGGATTATTATAGCAATTGCAGCTATTGTATCTATGATACTTTTTTATGTTATGCCTTATGATGTTAATGCAAAAAAAGGCTTATGTTTGCTTGTATTCATAGCAGTACTATGGCTTAGTGAAGCTGTACATATAACTATAACAGCACTTATGGTGCCTGTATTAACCATAATCCTTGGTATACAAAATGTTGCTAAAGATGGAACACTAAGTGATTTATCCATAAAAACAATTTTAACAAATTTTGCAGATCCAACTATATTTCTTTTCTTTGGCGGTTTTGCCTTAGCAACTGCTCTTCATATACAAAAAATTGATAAAAAAATAGCTTCTAAAATCATTTCTATGTCAGGCTCAAATTTAGGCTATGCAGTTATTGCGATATGCGTTGCCACGGCAGGACTTTCTATGTGGATATCAAATACAGCAACTGCTGCTATGATGTTACCTTTAGCAATTGGAATTTTATCAAATTTAGATGAAGAGAAAGATAGAAATACATTTACATTTGTACTTTTAGCCATAGCATTTTCAGCAAGTATTGGCGGACTTGGAACTATCGTTGGTTCACCTCCAAATGCCATAGTTTCATCAGCTCTTGGATATAGCTTTACAGATTGGATGAAGATAGGAATACCTTTGATGTTAATCATATTTCCAACAATGCTTATAGTTTTATATGTTGTATTTAAACCAAATTTAAATACAACAATACAAGTTGATAAAGTTGATCACATTCCTTGGACACAAAAAAGAATTTTAACTTTAGTGGTGTTTGGACTAACTGCATTTTTTTGGATTTTTTCAAAAAATTTAAGCACACTTTTGGGAATGAAAATCACAGATGCCTTAGTTGCATTAGTTGCAGCTAGTGCCATCGGAGTGCTTGGTCTTGCAAAATGGAAAGAAATAGCCCATGGAACAGACTGGGGTATTTTAATGCTTTTTGGTGGTGGACTTGCATTAAGTATGGTGCTTAAAAATTCAGGTGCATCAGCAGTCCTTGGCTTAGAAGTATCTAAACTGTTTGGAACAGTGCCACTTTTTGTAGTTATATTAGTCACTGCTATATTTATACTTGTGCTTACTGAATTTACAAGCAATACTGCCTCAGCTGCACTTTTAGTGCCTATATTTGCAACCATAGCAACAGAGCTTGGTTTGCCAAAAGAATCTCTTGTTGTAGTTATAGGAGTTGGTGCAAGTTGTGCATTTATGCTTCCGGTTGCGACACCGCCAAATGCTATCGTTTTTGGAACAGGTTATATATCGCAAAAGCAGATGTTAAAAGCTGGTGGAGTTTTAAATACCTTTTGTATAGCAATTATAACACTATACACATACTTTTTCTTAACTTAAAAAAACAAATCTCAACCATTTTAGGTTGAGATTTTAATATCATGGATTAAAAAATAATTATTTATTTTCGTCTTCTTTTAGCCTTCTTTGTGTTTCTTTTATATTTAGTTTTACAAATTTATAACTTAAAAATATAAAAATAAACCAAATTATCAGCATTATTATAGATTTTGTCATTTTATTTCCTTAGTAAATATGCTCATCATTTTGTATCTCTTTGCTAGTTAGCTTAACCTTATCCATAGCTCTCCAAACATAGATAATATAAGCTAAAACAAAAGGTATAAAAACAGAAATAACACTCATTACTCTAAGCGTATAAAGACTAGAACTTGAATTATATATGCTTAATGAACTTTGTAAGTGTGTATAAGATGGATAAAACAAATTTCCACTCAATCCCAAACTAAAAAACAAAGAAGTTACTGCCATAACAATACCTAGTCCATAGAAAAATATTCCTTTGTTACTTTTTGCAAAAAGTGCTTTATATATCCCATAAGAAACTAGTATCAAGCCCAAAACAAATGTTACTAAAAGTATCGGTGTATTTATAAAATTTAAAATATATTGATATTTTTTCATCACAACAATACCATCTTCACCCATCATAAAACCATCTTTTGTAAAAATCCAAAGCAAAAATAAAATAAAAAACAGTAAAAATATTATAAAATTTACTTTAAGCGATTTTCTAAATTTAGCATTTAAATACTCATCGTCTATATTATTCATAAGATATAAATTTCCGCCAACCCTAGATGAAAAAACAAGCGTAATTCCTAAAATATAATTAAATGGATTTTTAAATATCTCAAGTCCGCGGAGTGAATTTTGCCAAAGCACAAAATTTGTCTCATTTAGTTTAAATTCATTCCCGCTAAAAAACGTGCTAAGCATCAAACCTATCAAAAATACACCAACACTTCCATTTATCAAAAGAAAAATTTCATAAGTTTTTTGACCCAAAAAATTATGAGGTTTTTTTCTATACTCATATGCAACAGCTTGGATTATAAAACAAAAAAGTATAGCCATCCAAATCCAATACCCACCACCAAAACTAGTTGCATAAAATAACGGAAAAGCAGCAAAACAAGCTCCACCAAACATTACAAGTGTTGTAAATGTAAGTTCCCATTTTTTGCCAATTGAATTAACAATCATATCTTTGTGAAGTTCATTTTCGCTCAAACAAAAAATCAAAGTTTGACCGCCTTGAACAAACATCATAAATACAAAAATTCCAGCAAGCAAACTAACTATAAACCACCAATAAAGTTGATATGTTTCATACATTTTAAAATCCTATCTTTATCTGTTTTAACATAATTTTTATTTCCGCTATGAAAAGTGCTGTAAAAAGAACTGCAAATAGCCAAAATGATATCATTATATTCGTAGATGCTAAATTTGTAGCAGCTATGCCAACTGGCATTAAATCCTGTATAGCCCAAGGTTGTCTTCCGACCTCAGCAACTATCCAACCAGCCTCACAAGCAATATAACCAAGAGGAATGCTAAATACACAAATCCAAAGAATTTTCCTAAATTTCTCAATCTCATTTGCCATAGATAAATACAAAGTTACAAAAAATAATAGTATGAAAAAGCTACCAAGTGCTACCATTATATGAAAACTATAAAAAGTAAGTGCTATTGGCGGAACTATATCTTTTGGATTATCAAAATATCCATATCCGAAATTTTTCATATTTTTATCAAGCAAATCTTTATTTTTAAGCATTAAATCGCTATTGTTATCATCCTTTGCTTTTTTATAATCGCTTAGTGCTTGTAGGGCAATTTTGCCGCTACTAATCTTGCTTTGAGCAGACTCTATGCCAAATTTTTCATTTCCAAAAACCAAATCCTCAATACCTGGAGTAAAGTTATTTATACCTCTTGTTGCCATAAGTCCAAGAAGATACGGTGCTTGTATCTCAAGTAAAAAAGAGTTTTCATCATCTCCTATTTGCTTATTTGGATTTAAAATACCCATAGCTACAATTCCGGCATTAACCTCTCCTTTATAAAGTCCTTCCATAGCTGCAAGTTTCATTGGTTGTTTTTGTGCAACCTGATAAGCACTTTCATCGCCACTATAAAGCACAAAAAGTGAACTTAAAAATCCAAAACTAGCAGCAACTATGAAACTTTTTTTAGCCATTACAAAGTGTTTGTTTTTCAGCATAAAATACGCACTAATGCCTAGCACAAAAAGCGCTGAAGTGATATATCCGCCACCAACAGTGTGTAAAAATTTAGATATACCTGTTGGAGATAACGCAATTTGTAAAAAATTTATCATTTCGTGTCTTGCCATATCTGGATTAAACATTGTTCCAACTGGATTTTGCATCCATCCATTTGCAACAAGTATCCAAAAAGCACTCAAATTTGAGCCTATTGCAACCATCCAAGTTGATAAAAGATGAAATTTTTTACTAACTTTATTCCATCCAAAAAACATAACAGCAAAAAATGTAGCTTCTAAAAAAAATGCAAAAAGCCCCTCAGCAGCAAGAGGTGCGCCAAATATATCTCCAACAAACCAAGAGTAATTCGCCCAGTTTGTTCCAAACTCAAATTCCATTATTATGCCAGTTGCGACACCAATAGCAAAATTTACAGCAAAAAGTCTTAACCAAAATTGAGTTATTCTTTTCCACTCTTCATTGCCAGTTTTAACATAAATTGTTTCCATAAAAGCTATGATAAAAGAAAGTCCAAGAGTTAATGGAACAAACAAAAAATGATAAAGTGCTGTCAAGGCAAACTGGGCTCTTGAGTAATCAACAGAACTTAAATCGATCATTTTATTTCCTTTGTGATATTTTCATAAATAAAATCTATTCTGTCTTCTTTGTTATGAAATTTCGTATTTATCGTATCAGAAAAAAAGAAGATTTTTAAAATAAAAATTATGACAAAAAGTTTTATAAGTATAACAAGCCAAAGCGTTTTGCCTAGTCTCATACTTTTAAATCCATCTAAATAGAACTTGATAATTTTTTGTATTAGCATGTGATATTTTACTTCAATTATCTTTATCCATGGTTAAATTTGCGAAAATATATTAAATTTTGAACTATATAATCACAATTTTTTAAAGGATAAAACATGAATAATTATAAAGAATTGCTAAATTTGGTAAATGAAAACAACAAAAAGCTAAATGGTTTATATGATGATTTAGATAGCGATATCATAAAAAAAGCTCTTGAAATTTGTAAATTTAGCGGCGAAAAATCTCAAAAAATAGCCATATTAAGGCGAATAGTAGATTTAAAACCAGACCCGCTTTTAATAGAACTAAAAAAAGTCCATAAAGACAATCAAAAAATTTTAAAATATAGAGATGAAATGTATGAATTTACTGCACAAATTCATACTAATTTGCACGAAGAGTTAATTGAGAAAATTAATAAAGCAAATATACTAGATGATTTTAATTTAAATTTACTTAAAAACGTTCATAATATCGGTATAATATTTAATGAAATGCAAAAAAAATGGCAAGAAATTGTAGTAGATAAAAATAGTGAATTGTTTTCTAAAATTCAAAATCCTTATGAATTTATAAAAGAAAATAAACTTTATCAAATTTCAAATGACGGCTTAACTTGCGATAGAAGCTATGGGGTTGCATTATTTGAAAACGAGAGCGTAAAATTTGTGCCATATTCTATATTTTTTGGTGAGTTTAATTTAGAAGAAGCTTTTGACGAAACTATACATAATCTAAACAAAGTTAGCAAAACACCAGAACATGCAAGTTATGTAAAATATTTTGAAAAATTAAAAGAAGCATTTTTGCAAACTGATGATGATAAAGTTATATCATCGTGGCAAGAAGCAGAGATTGCTTGGATGGATGTAAAAGGCGATTTGCAAGTTGGACATCCGCTTGAATACTACGAAGATGCTTATACTCACGCAGTTGCCTTAGAATGGGATGTAAGGCTAAAAGAAAGTTCATCTTTTGATGAAAATAAATTTAAAAAAGAAATTTTAGAAAGTTTTGATAAAGTTTATAAAAATATAAATGCACAAAATCCAAAAATGTATCAAAATGTAGTTTCAAATATAGATAAAACCCAACTTTATATCTCAACTCCTATGATTTATTACGGAGCTGAAATGAACGGGCTTTTTAGTGCTCAAGTTGTTCCAAATGATGAGTTTGTTAGCAATAAATGCGGTAAAAAAATATTTGCTTTTGTAAATTTTGTATATGAGAGCTCAAAAGCAAAACCATTTATGAAACTAAGCTCAATAATATTTGAAAAGAAATTTTTAGATTATGGAAGAGAAATTTTATTTAAAAAGCCTGAAATTTGGCGAAAAGTTTATGAAGTAAGCACGATAGGACACGAGTTTGGGCATATATTTTTCATAGATAATGATACAGAAAATTCTATGAATAAAAATGGTCTTTTTAAACTTATCGAAGAGTATAAAGCGACAACTGGCGGATTAGTAAATTTCTTTTTTCACGAAAAAGAAGAACTCAAAATGCCGGTATTTAACGAGCTTATAAAAAGAAGTGTCGGTTTAATAGCATGGCAAAAAGTCGATGAAGTTAAGCCTTATTACTGCGAAGGATTGATACATTTAAGTTTGCTTTTTCAAAGCAATGCATTAAGTTTTGAAAATGATAAATTAAGTGTTAATTTTAGTAACAATTCTTATGAAAAATTTAAAACCTTATGTTTGCAAAACTATGAAACTTTGGCTAAAATTTATTATGAAAAAATTGATGCAAGTGAGTTTTTAAATAAATTTTGCATATTAGAAAATGGTGTATATCTACCAATAAATAAAAATGCAAAAGAATTTGTTGTTTATTATGCTAAACTTTACGATGAGATTGGCAACGAAGTTGATGAAAACTCATCAAAGCAAGAGTGGTTATAACTCTATATTTTCTAAATTTATATGTAAATTTGAAGATATATTTTTAATTTCTTTAAGTGTTTCATCATTTTTTGGTAGCACTATGTAAAGAGAGTTTTTAAAACCAAGAAAGTAATTATTTTTACTTTCTTCTATGGTTTTTAAGTGTTTTGTTTCAAATTTTTCATTAGGTTTTGGCTCACCCACACTAAAAGATATGAAATTTTCATCTGCTTTAAAATTCATAATAGTATCAGCAAATTTAGTCTCTTTTGCATTTTTGATGTGTCCATCTTGCATTTTTTTATACAATTTTGGATAAACAATCATCCATAAAATTGCAAGAATTACTGATATTATTGACACAATCGGAGCAACTTTAAATATACCATCTATAAAAATTCCAACCAAAATAAACTCAAATGGTATCGCATAATAGCTTATCAAACGCTGTTTTTTCGCTGTTTTGCTTTTTGTTAGCATAAAAATTTTTAAATTTATTATATCGTTTTGCGTAAGTATAATTTTCAATGTTTTGCCTTTATAAATTTTTGCTTATTGTATCAAAAAAGATTTTGCAATATATTTAAATGACATAAGGCATGCAAAAATATTATTAAATATAAACTAAATAACTAAATAACTAAATATAATTTTATTACTTATTAATTTTTATAGAAGTTAATAGTATATTTTTTCAAATATTTTAACACAAAAGGAGATTAGTATGAAATATTTTCATATCTTAACAATACCGCTTTTGCTTACTAGCCTAACATTTGGTTTTGATGCTAAACTAGACAAGCAAAAACAACTAACCGGCATAGACTTGCCAACTGCCAAATGGCAACTTCCGCCGGCAATTGACGAAAATGGTATCTTAGATGAGACAAAACTTCCCAATTCGCCTTATGGCAAAAATGTCATACTCGGATACAAAATTCTAACCCAAACTCACAAATACATAGGTCCAGATGCCAAAGATAAAGAAAAAAGATTAGCAGGAAATCACTTATCTTGCAATAGCTGCCATGCAAATGCTGGAACTAAGGTATATTCAGCTGGTTTTGTAGGAATTACTGCTAGATTTCCACAATACAACGCAAGAGGCGATAAAATAGTAAGCATAGAAGATAGGATAAATGGCTGTATGCAAAGAAGTATGAATGGTAAAGTTTTGCCATTAAACTCGCCAGAAATGAGAGCAATTGTTACATATATGCACTATTTAAGCAGTGGTGTGCAAGTAGGTGCAAAAGTGGAAGGACAAGGTTTAAATAGCGTAAAACTTATAAGCAGAGCAGCTGATCCAAAAAAAGGTGAAGTTTTATTTCAAACTCACTGCGTAGCTTGTCATGGACAAAATGGCGAAGGTTCGCAAAATCCAGATGTAGCAAATGGGGATTATTACATTTATCCGCCACTTTGGGGTAATGATAGTTACAATACAGGTGCTGGAATGTATAGAATGATAAAAGCGGCACAATTTATAAAACAAAATATGCCTCAATTTAATGCTATTTTGACAGACGAGGAAGCTTTTGATGTAGCAGCTTATATCAACTCTCAAAAACGCCCTATTAAAAAAGGTAGGGATTTAGATTTTCCAGATAGAAGAGTAAAAGCTATCGATACGGATGTTGGTCCTCATGATGATAAATTTAGCGATAAAGAGCACAAATACGGACCATTTAACAAAATGAAATAATAATATTTGCAAGTATTTTCCTTGCAAATACAAATTAAACTTTTACATTTCCTTTTAAAAGCTGTTCAAACAAAGCTAAAATTTGAGCATTTATTTGACCGCATTGTGCGTTTAGCTGAGCTACAAGCTCTTTGCTTGCTTCATCTTTATTTGAAGATAATTTTGCTATCATTGCTTGTAAATTTGATAGTTGTTTTTTTAACTTTTCTATTTTATTCCAAATTTCCGCTGTAGGATCTTTTGGTTTTTTAGATTCTTCGGTTTTTGAACCTTCTTTTATAGGATTTTGTTTAATTTTATCTGAATTAACAAAAATTTTATCGTAAAAAGACGCATTTTCTACTTTCATAATTCTCTCCTTTTTGCTAACTTAAATTTACATCGTCATTAAATAAAATTTCTTTAACTAAATTTTTTATATAATTAGCCAAATGAAACAAAATATATTAGAACTTATAAATTTTCTTGCAGATTATGCATCTACAATGATATCAGTTGGTAGCTATAACTCAAGAGTTAGTAGATGTGTAAAAAGAATAGCCGCGTATTACGGATATGACGCATCTATATTTGTTCTTTTAAAGCACATATCTATAAGTGTAACAGATATAGATGATTACGAAAATAGAAGAACTTATGTAAAAGATATAACCCAACATTCCATAAATTTAAGTATGATATCAGAACTTAGTGCATTAAGTTGGTCTATAAAAGATGAAAATCTTACTCTTGATGAAGCTAAAAAAATATATAAAGAAATCTTAAAAACAAAAGGTACTAAATTTGGGCTTTCTATAATTTTTATAAGTGCGGCATTTGGGGCATTTTGTAAGCTTTTTGGTGGAGATATTTGGAGTATATTTTTTGTAATAATTGGCACAATGGCTGGTGTTAGTATAAGACATTTTTTAAATAAGAAAAATATGGATATAAGAGTAACATACATAATCTGCTCTTTTATATCATCTTTTATTGCCTATTTAGCGACAGATTTTGATCTAAGCAAAACACCTACACCTGCGATAAGTGCCAGCATACTCTATCTTTTTCCCGGTATTGTAATACTAAATTCAATGTTTGATATACTTGACCAAAATGTGCTTATAGGTATAAGTAGAGCTGTAAATGCAGCTATTTTAATACTATGTATGAGTGTTGGAATTTACATAACTTTAGGCATTTCAAATTTGGGATTATTATGAGTTTAACTACTTTTATGATAGATGTCATTTTTGCAGCTATTGCGGGTCTTGGTTTTTCTTATGCAAACAATCCACCAAAAAGAATACTTTTATATTGTGCTTTGCTTGGTGGACTTGGATACGCACTAAGACTTACACTACTAGAAACCAATATACTAAATTATGCAGGTGCGACGCTAGTTGGTTCAATTAGTATTGGTTTATTTGCTGTATATTTTGCAAAAAAACTAAAAACCCCGATAGAAGTTATAGCTTTTCCATCGCTTTTACCAATGATTCCTGGAATTCAAGCATATAAAACAATACTTGCAATATTTATATTTATGCGCTCAAAAGACGAAAATGAAAAAATCCATTATCTTTTAGAAATTTTTGACAACGCATATACAACAATTTCTATAATTTTTGCACTAGCTACTGGTATTTCCATAGTTTTGCTTATATTTTATGAAAAATCTTTTGTGATGACAAGAAATGGACATTTTAGAGAAAAATACAAAGATATATTAGGAAGACAAAATGAAAATACGAATATATTATGAAGATACTGATGCTGGCGGCATTGTTTATCATGCAAATTATATAAAATTTTGCGAAAGAGCAAGAAGTGAGTGTTTCTTAAAAGAAAATTTAGCTCCTTTTACAAAAGATGGTTTTTTCGTAGTTAGCCAAATAAATGCAAAATACATATCTCCGGCTAAATTTGGCGATACTATAGAAATAACAACCAAAGTAAAAGAGAGCAAAAAAGCAAGTTGCATAATAGAGCATAAAATTTACAAAATAGCATCTATAAAAGAATGTAGTTTAAATGAAATTTTATTTGAAGCACAAATAAAATTAGCATTTGTAAATAATGGAAAACCTAGCAAAATACCTGAAAATATTTTTAATTTTATATCAACAAAACTGATATAAAATTATTGGCTTACGCCATTTTGCTCTAAATTTGGCTGAGTAGCTAACTCAAAACCATAAGGCGTTGTTTTGTAAATCAAAGTATCATAAACAACTTGAGAATTTACTATATTTTCATTAAATATTTTATTTGCACTAGGATTTATCAAACTATAAATATAATCCATACCAACACTTGTAGAGTAAGCAATCCAATCATATTTCAAAGCTTGTTTTAAAATGCTATTTATACTTTCTAAATTTTGATCTACCGAAGTTATAGATGTAGCTAAATACATATTTTTTATATCAGAATACTGAGCAAAATTTAAAAGCATAGGATCATAATTTATCTGCGTTGATAAGAGTGCGTAAGTATCTGCGTTATAAATTTTTAACTGAGATGCAAGAAGAGCTGCTTTTACCATAGGAACATTAAAAAACACGCTTGAGTTTTTAAGTCTTGAATTTCCAGAAATTTCGCGTTTTAAATCCAAATTTCCACTTTGCATTATAGAACCATATATAACGCCGCCACTTAGATTATTAACATATCCATCTAGCATATTTCCAAGACTACTTCCATCTGAAAAAGTAGCAACATTGGAATTTGCATACATTAAAAGTTTAGAAATTTGTGCTTCATAATCTATACCACCAAAAATGAAATTAGAATCCATTTCGCCTACGGCTTTTTTGTGTATCGTTGGAACAAAAACAAGAATATCATTTTGTATATTTTGAGCTAAATTTCTAACACCATTTGCTGTCATTGGAGCTATTATAAACTTAATATTTTGAGATTTTATAGCATTTGTTGCACTTGATATAGAAGAACTACTCTCATCACCTATCAAAAAAAACTTCACATTTAAATTAGCATTTTGCCTTATTATGTATGATAAAATGGCATTATTTACGATAATTGAATAACTTTTTATAACCTTTTGCGGAATTATCACAGCTATGGTTGTTTGATCAAAATCAGCAGGCATATTAAAAGGTTCTTTTGAGATACTTTTTGTTACATATGTTGCATAAATTTTATTTAACTGAGCATCTTTTGAGCCCTCAAATCTAGATAAAAAACTAGCGAGCATGTTTTCATCTATAAGCTTTTTTAAGCATTTGTCATCACAAGGCTCTATTTCTAAATTTATCCACTCTTCGCTAACAGGAGGTATAAAAGACTTTATCTCTTCTTTTTTTGCAATCAAAAAAGATACCATCAGCATCAAAATTATGACTATTTTTTTCATATAAACTCTTTAATTTTATCTAAATCCAACATAAACTCATCCATCTTGCTTGGATTTGTGATAATCCAGTAAGGCGAATATGTCGGCATCAATAAAGTGTTTTTAAATTTAAAAACACTTCCCCTTAAACTATCAAAATTTACACTCTCTCCAAAATCATTTGTTATAAGATTAAAAGCTAAAGAGCCTAAAGTAACTATTATTTTTGGAGCTATTATATCAATTTCTTGCATAATGTATGGACTACACTTCTGAAAATACTCTATATTTGGCACTTCATCGCCACTTATTTTGCATTTTATGATATTTGAAAAATAAAATTCCCCATCCCCAATTGTTTTTTTTAAACAATCTAAAAAAAATTTTCCGCTTTTCCCACTAAAAAGCTCGCCCCTTAAATCATCTGCAATACTTGGGGAATCTGATACAAAAAAAACTTTAGCATTTTTTGAACCAAAAGAAAAAAGAGCATTTTTTCTACTTTTACAAAGTGTGCATAAAGAGCAATTTAAAACTTGAGATTTTATATTTGATATACTATCAACATTTAAAAAAGAAGTCTTAATACTTCCATCTTTTAGCATATTTTCATTTATATACTTAAAGCCAAACGCCTTATAATAATACAACTTTCTAAGCATAGCTAATTTTTCCATAAGCTAGATTTTATCAAAATAGCTTTAATTTTGTATAAAATATATAATTTTAAAAGCCAAAATTTGATATACTCTTTAACATATTTATTTTAAGGAAAAATTATGATAAACATTGGTATCTACGGCGGTAGTGGAAAGATGGGGACAATGATTTTTGAATGCCTAAAAAATAACACTAAGGCAAAAGTTAGCTCTATTTACACTATAGAACCACTAAATTATGAGCCAAAGTGCGTAATAACGGATGATTTTAAAACTTTTTTTGAAAATTGCGATGTTGTGATTGATTTTACAATAAAAGATGGTGCTATAAATTTACTAAATTACGCAAGAACAAATCCAAAACCAATTTGTATGGGTACAACTGGACTTGGAGAAGATGGCGAAAACTTGCTTAAAACAGCAAGCAATATGATGCCGATTTTATATGCTACAAATATGAGTTTAGGCGTAGCAATAACAAACAAACTAGCATATCTTGCCTCCAAAGCATTAAGAGATTTTGATATAGAAATAACAGAAATGCATCATCATCATAAAAAAGACGCACCAAGCGGCACAGCACTAACACTTGCAAAAAGTGTAGCAAGTGCAAGAGATTTAAATTTAAAAGATGTTATGGTTACAGGTAGAAACGGAATGGTTGGAGAAAGAAGCAAAGATGAGATAGCTGTTATGTCTTTAAGGGGCGGCGATATAGTTGGAAAACACACCATTGGATTTTATAACGATGGTGAGTTTATAGAAATTTCTCATACAGCAACAAGTAGAGCGACATTTGCAAATGGTGCTATAAAAGCGGCACTTTGGGTAAGTGAGCAAAAAAATGGTCTTTATACCATAAATGATTGTTTGGGGATATAAATATGTGTGCAATAGTTGGAGTGATAAACTCAAATCACGCATCAAAAACAGCCTATTACGCTCTTTTTGCTATGCAACATCGCGGTCAAGAGGCAACAGGTATTAGTGCAAACAATAACCATCACATAACTACCATAAAAAATAAAGGCTTAGTTACTGATGTTTTTAATCAAGAAAATATAAATAAATTAATTGGTAAAATGGCTATCGGACACAATAGATATAGCACTGCAGGAGGTGAATCTTATGCTGATGCACAGCCTGTGTTTGCAAACTATTCTTTGGGGGAAATTTCAATTGTGCATAATGGAAATTTAACAAACAAAGATGAAGTTAGAAATGCTCTTATTAACGAAGGTTCGATATTTCAATCACATATGGATACAGAAAACATACTTCATCTTATAGCAAGAAGTAAGGAAAACCATCTGCAAGAACGAATAGTTGAAGCTATAAATAAAATCGTAGGTGCATATTGTCTGCTTATAATGAGCAGATCAAAACTTTTTGCCATTAGAGATAGATACGGCGTTAGACCCCTTAGCATAGGAAGATTGAAAGATGGCGGATATATAGTAGCTAGCGAAACTTGTGCATTTGATTTAGTTGGAGCTAAATTTATAAGAGATGTAAAACCAGGGGAAATGATAATCTTTGAAGAAGGATGTGATAAATTTAAAAGTATACAACTTTTTGAGGAAACAGATCCTAGAATATGTGCTTTTGAGTATATTTATTTTGCAAGACCAGATAGCATGATAGATGGCAAAAATGTTTATGAAACAAGAATTAAACTTGGCAAAACACTTGCTAAAAAATCTAAAATTGACGCAGATCTTGTAATACCTGTCCCAGATAGTGGCGTTCCAGCTGCACTTGGATATTCTCAAGAAAGCGGCATAAGATTTGAAATGGCAATCGTTAGAAATCACTATGTCGGAAGAACATTTATAGAGCCAACACAAGCTATGAGAAATTTAAAAGTAAAACTAAAGCTAAATCCTATGACTTCTGTTTTAAAAGATAAAAAAATTATAGTAATAGACGATAGTATAGTCAGAGGAACAACCTCTAAAAAGATAGTTGAACTTTTAAGACAAGCTGGAGCAAAAGAGATACATATGAGAATTGCTGCACCTGAGATAAAATTTCCAGATGTTTATGGCATAGATACACCTACAAAAGAAGAGTTGATAAGTGCAAATATGAGTAAAGATGAGGTCTGTAAATATATAGATGCAGATAGTTTGGAATTTTTAGAGATAGATGAACTAATAAATGCTTTAGGAAACGAGAGAAAATACTCGCTTTTAAGTTTTGATGGGAATTATTTTATAAAATAAGGGAAACCGATATGAAAAAGACTATTTATTTGTTTTTTTTATTACTATTTTTTACAGCTTGTGCATCGACAACCCCTACTGTGCATTTAAAAACTACTGAGCCTTTAATAATAACACAAAAACCTGAGGGTAAAAAAGTTTATATTAAATTTAATAATTCTATAAATGTTGAAAACAATATAACAAAAAACATAGAATACACGCTGCAAAACAATGGATATGAGATATCGCAAGATCCAACTAGTAGTGATTATGCAATTTATGGCGATTTAACTGACTTTAAAAGGATATATGTAAAAGATCCAAATGTTTATATGGGTTTTGGTTTTGGTATGAGGAGATTTTATGGTGGTTTCGGACATTTTTATGATTATGACAATCCATATGAGTATAACGATACAAGCTACATTTATGAAGCACAAGTTTCTTTACTTATAAAACTAAAAAATTTACGGGATTACTCAACAAATTTAAATTTACAAAGCGATAGAGGTGTATACTCAACAAGCACGATAATGGCTAAATTTGCAGATAAGATAAGCAATCAGATACTTCATTTCCTAGAATTTTAATGCTAAAAATTTGCTTTATTGTATTATTTGTATTTTCTAGTTTAATTGGATCCGAGATTATTTATACAAATAAATTTGATATCGACATTATCCCAAAAAACAGAAATTTCAACATTAAATTTGATAATTATAGCGGAACTTTTAGCTCTCTTGATAAAAAAATAATACAAGCCTTACAAAACAATGGACTTACTCTATCAAATGAAAATAATTCTAGCATAGATATAAAACTTACTATAAATTACTTTAAACAAACACCGATACCAAAAACAAGCGGAGGATATGTAAATGTTGGCATTGGATTTGGTAATCACGGATATAGACAAAAGGAGATAGAAGTTGGATATGTTTTGGGTAATATAACAAAAAACGATAATTTTGATACATCATTTAGTAACTTATATGAAGCTAGCTCAAGTTTGCTTATACAAATTAAAAATAACAATGATAAATCAAAAACTTTCACCACAAATTTAGACTACTCAAGCAACTATAATGACACTAAAGAAGCTATGAATGATTTTGAGGATTTAATATCAAAAGAGATATCAAAACTTCTTTTTATACCTATTTCTCATTAAGCATTTTTGCAGCAAAATCCATAGCTTCTTTGCTTATATTTTCGCCACTTATCATTCTAGCTAACTCTTTTGCTTTTTCATCGTCTTTTATCTCATAAACGCTTGAAATTTCGCCATTTTTTTCTACAACAAAATGTGTATCTGCTCTGCTTGAAAGTTGCGGCTGATGAGAGATTGCAAAAATCTGATAAAAACAAGATAGCTCATTTAGCACATTTGCTATACTCATAGCTTCTTTTCCGCTTAAATTTGCATCTATTTCATCAAGCAAAATAACACCATCTCCTTTTTTTGTAACAACACATCTAAGAGCAATAAAGGCAAGCCTTAAACGATTTGTTTCACCGCTACTAAGCTTTTTTATATCAACCCCGCTATGCTCTATCAAAACTTCATCTAATCCGCTATCATCAAGCTCTTTTTGCTCTATACTTACGCTAACTTCATTCATATAAAGCTTTGATAAAAAATCATTTAAAACACTTACAAACTCATCTAAACTAGATTTTCTAGCTTTAGAAATTTGCAATGCCAACTCATCAACTACATTTTTTGCACTCTTTAATTTTTTTTGAAGATTTTCTTTTTCAAAGCTAATATCTTCATAATGAGCCAACTCTTGTTTTCGCTTTTCAAGCACATTTAAAGCTTCTTCTATACTTCCATATCTGCGATTTAAAGAGCTTAATAACTCAATCCTATCTAAAATATGCTCTATATCAATATCATCAAGTTCATTTAAATTTAAACTCTCTTTAATATTTCTAAGTTCATTCATACTATCTTCAAAAAACGCACTATCTTTATCGCTTAATCTAAGCGCTTCAACAACAGCACTTTCGTAATTAAAAATATTCTCAGCCTTGTTCCAAAACTCTATTATCTTATCTTTTTTACTAAGCTTTTTTTTGATTTCCATAAGCTCATCATATTCGCCTATTTTTGGCGAAATTTCATCTATCTTAGATATCTCAAATTTAGCAAACTCTTTTAACTCTTCTATTTTACTTTCTTCAAGTTCTATCTTGTTTAACTCTTTTAAAATTTTTGAATACTCTTCGTAATTTACTTTAAAATTTGCTAGAATTTCTTTGTATTTTAAGTCTTTTTTTATACAAATAGTGTCTAACACTTCAAGCAATTTATCATTTTCAAATTCGCCATTTTCTTTCGCATTTAGATATTTTATATGTTCTTTTGCAATGCTAGCTACATTTTTTTTTGAAACAAGTTGTGAGTTTATGAAAAATCTCACGCTTTTATCTTTTAACATCTTAAAAGAGTTTATTTCATCATTTTCTAATCCAAACTCCATCATATCAAATTTATAATCAACATTTGCTTCAGCTAATTTTGCTTCACTATCTTTTAGACCAAATACACCTAAAAATGCGTTAAAAAGCACGGACTTTCCAGCACCGCTTACGCCTGTAAAAACATTTAAACCACTACTAAATTTAAGATCAACTTCATTAAATGTTAAACAATCTTTTATATACAATCTCTCAATCATTATGACCCCATCTTAGCTTTTCTTTTAAAATGTCAAAATAATCAGCTTTAACGCTTTTTATCAAATTTACTCTTTTATCACTTAATTTTACACTAACCTCATCATAATCACTCATCTCATAAACATCTTGTCCATCTATTACAACAACGACATTATCTCTACTTTTAAACGAAATTTCTGCTTCTTTTGGAAGTATCAAAGAGCGTTGGGTTAGCGAGTGAGAACATATTGGCGTGATACTAAAAACATTGCAAAGTGGATAAATTATAGATCCTCCTGCACTCATATTATAAGCAGTTGAGCCTATGGGAGAACTTACGATAACGCCATCGCCAAAATATGAATTAAAATGTTTATCGTGCAAAAAAGCATCGATTTTTGCTATAGATTTTATCTTTGAGCGAACCAAAACTACATCATTAAATGCAATTTTATTTAGAATTTTTTCATCTTTTTTTAAATTAATATCAAGTAAATATGGACGCTGAACTTCAAATTTACCATCAAAAAAATCAGCAAAAAATTCTTTTGTATTTGCCATATTAACATCTGTTAAGAATCCTAAATTTCCAGCATAAATTCCTATAATTGGAGTATTAAAATCTACTATTTTTCTACAAACGCCAAGTAGTGTGCCATCGCCACCAAGGGAGATTATCATATCGCAAGTTTTAGCTAGTTTTAATAAGCTTTGTCCTTTTAAATTTAATAATTTTGCGCTCTCGGTTTCAAGTATAGTATTTACACCATATAAATTTAAAATTTGTGAAATATGATTTATATTTTGTTTTATATCTTCATGATTTTTTGCAACAATGCCAATATTTTTTATATTTTTATGATTAATTTTTTCTTTTTCCATAAAATCAATTTTAACATAAAAATTTATAAACTTATCTAAGTAAAAGCAAAGTTTTAATATAATAACTAGTTTTATAAAATAAAAAGGAATCTTAATGAGAAGTCATTATTGTACCGATTTATCAAGAGATGACATCGGAAAAGAGGTCGATGTTTGCGGTTGGGTAAATTCATACCGTGATCATGGCGGAGTTATCTTTATAGATTTAAGAGATAGAAGCGGACTTTTGCAGCTTGTTTGCGATCCAGCAGATAGTAAAGAATCTTACGAAATAGCAAATAGTGTTAGAAATGAGTTTGTTTTAAGAGCAAAAGGAAAAGTTAGAGCAAGAGGCGAAGGGTTGGCAAATCCGAAGCTAAAAACAGGTGAAATAGAAGTTATAGTAACTAAACTTATAGTCGAAAATCCAAGTGCGCCACTTCCGTTTGTTATAGGAGATAGCAATGTCGGAGAAGAAACAAGGCTTAAATACAGATTTTTAGATCTTAGAACGACTGAGAGTTTTAATAAATTTAAAATGCGTTCAAGTGCTGCAATAGCTGCAAGAAATTCTCTTGATAGACTTGGTTTTGTAGAAGTTGAAACACCGATATTAACTCGTGCTACGCCAGAAGGTGCGAGAGATTACCTTGTTCCAAGCAGAGTTCATCCAGGTGAGTTTTATGCACTTCCGCAAAGTCCGCAACTTTTCAAACAGCTTTTAATGTGTTCTGGGTTTGATAAATATTTTCAAATAGCAAAATGTTTTAGAGATGAGGATTTAAGGGCAGATCGTCAGCCTGAATTTACTCAAATAGACATAGAAATGAGCTTTAATACACAAGAAGATGTAATGAAAGTTGGCGAAGCTGTTTTAAAAGATATATTCAAATCATGTGGCTATGATATACAAACACCATTTAGAAAGATGACATATAAAGTTGCAACTGAAACCTATGGTAGTGATAAACCAGATCTTAGATTTGATATGCCTCTTGTTGATGTAGATGATATCTTTGAAAGATCAAATAACGAAATTTTTAGCTCTCTAGCAAAAGACAAAAAGAAAAATCGCATAAAAGCAATAAAAGTAGAAAATGGCGATAATATTTTTAGCAAAAGGCAAATGCAAGGATTTGAAGAATTTGTGCGTAAATTTGGAGCACAAGGACTAGCATTTTTCCAGGTTAAAGAAGATGGCTTAAAAGGTCCGCTTGTTAAATTCTTTGAACAAAGTGATCTTGATGAGATTATGAAAAGATGTGAACTAAAAGTTGGCGATGTAGTATTTTTTGGAGCAGGAAAGAAAAAGATAGTTCTTGATTATATGGGAAGATTTAGATTATTTTTAGCTGATCAACTTGGACTTATAGACAAAAATAAACTAGAATTTCTATGGGTTGTTGATTTCCCTATGTTTGAACAAAACGATGATGGCTCTTACTCAGCAATGCACCATCCATTTACAATGCCAAACAATGTGGATGAAGAAGATATCGAAGATATCACATCGATAGCTTATGATGTTGTATTAAATGGTATAGAACTTGGTGGCGGAAGCATAAGAATTCACAAAGCCGACATACAAGAAAAAGTATTTAATCTACTAAAAATATCACCAGATGAGCAAAAAGAGAAATTTGGCTTCTTGCTTGATGCATTAAGTTTTGGTGCTCCTCCACATGGTGGTATTGCGATAGGTTTTGATAGACTTATGATGCTTGTTACAAAATCAAATAGTATCCGTGAAGTTATAGCATTTCCTAAGACACAAAAAGCACAATGTCCTTTAACAAAAGCACCTAGCGTAGTTACGAGCGAGCAGTTGCGTGAACTTGGATTAAAATTAAACAAAAAGGATAATAAATGAAAAATTTATTTTTAATCATTGGAGCACCAGGAAGCGGCAAAACAACAGATGCTAGCTTGATAGCAAAGATGAATCAAAGCGTAGAGCACTACTCAACTGGAGATCTTTTAAGAGCCGAGGTTGCAAGTGGAAGCGAACTTGGAAAAGAGATAGATGGCTATATAAGCAACGGGAATCTAGTTCCTTTAAATGTAGTTATAAACACAATAGTTTCTGCTATAAAAAAATCTCCAAAAGATTTTATCTTAATAGATGGATATCCAAGAAGCGTAGAGCAGATGAAAGAGCTTGATAAAGTTATAAAAACAGATGGGGAAATAAAACTAAATTCTGTTATAGAAGTTGAAGTTAGCGAAGAGATTGCAAAAGAAAGAGTGCTAGGAAGAGCAAGAGGTGCTGATGATAATGAAGAGGTGTTTAAAAATAGAATGAGAGTTTATCTTGAACCTATAGACGAGATACGAGATTTTTATAAATCTCAAAGCGTTTTTTACACGGTAAATGGTGAAAGAACCATAGAAGAGATAGTTAGCGAAATAAATGAGATAATAGTATCTCAAATAATGAAAAAAATGTAAATTTAAAGGAATAAAAATAAAATGGATATTTCAAAAATAAAACCAGGATCAAATCCAGATAAGATAAATGCTGTTATAGAGATACCTTATGGTTCAAACATAAAATACGAAATAGACAAGGACAGCGGTGCAGTTTGCGTTGATAGAGTTTTATACTCGGCTATGTTTTATCCAGCAAACTATGGCTTTGTGCCAAATACTCTAGCAGATGATGGCGATCCTGCTGATATACTTGTATTAAACGAATATCCGCTTCAAGCAGGAAGTGTGATACCTTGCCGTTTGATAGGAGTTCTTGTGATGGAAGATGAAGCGGGGATGGATGAAAAGCTTTTAGCAGTGCCTGTTAGCAAGATAGATCCAAGATATGATGATATAAAATCTATTGATGATTTACCAAAAGCGACACTAAATAAAATAAAAAATTTCTTTGAAACATATAAAATGCTTGAGCCAAACAAATGGGTTAAAGTTAAAAATTTCGAAGATGTAAAAAAAGCTGAAGAAATTTTAAACAAGGCGATGAGTTAATCTCGCCTTTGCTACATTGATAATTTTTATGAATGACTTTATAAACTAGGCTTAGTCTTGATAATTCTTGGAGATAAGTATAAATTTAATGAACTTGAGTTAAAAAAACTAAATAAAAAATTCAAAGATATAAAATTTTTAAAATACTATGCTACTAGAGAAAGCTCTGCTATAACCAGAAAAGAAATTAAAAATTTATTAAAAGATAAATACTATAAATATTTAGTCATAAATAGCGATTATGATATAGATAAAAAGATGATAAAATTTTTAACTCTATTACAATTTAGATATAGAAGAAAACCTTTACACATCATATCTATACAAAAACTTTTAGAAAGACATTTAGAAAAATTGTACATTCCAGATGATAGTAAAAATTTGGAATTTTTAATGGATATAAAACCATATAATACATTTGAGTATAGTATAAAAAGATGTGTAGACTTGGTATGTGGTGGGATTTTATATAGTATAAATTTTTTCTTAAAATTTTATGTAAAGAAAAAAATAGAAGAAGAAAGTCCTGGAGAGATATATTTTTTGCAAGATAGGGTTGGTAAAAACTTAAAAACTTTTAAATGTTATAAATTTAGAACTATGCATAAAAACTCATACTTTGAAAAATACACTAAAGGAAATGACGATAGAATTTTTCCTTTTGGTAAGATTTTGAGAAAAACTAGAGTTGATGAAATTCCACAAGCTATAAATGTCTTAAAAGGCGATATGCACTTAATAGGCCCAAGAGCAGAATGGAGTATACTCGTAAAAGAATATGAAAAAGAAATTCCGTATTATAATGAACGCCATATAGTAAAACCTGGTATAACTGGGTGGGCACAAGTAAATTATCCATATGGTGCAAATATTTATGATACCAAGCAAAAACTAATGTATGATTTATACTACATAAAACACTGGTCGCTATGGCTTGAAATAAAAACTATATTTAAAACTATAGCAATTATGATAAAAAGAAAAGGGATTTAAATATGCAAATTTATCCAATAATTCGGTACAGTCGTCTTTTCTCTCTCGATAATCGTTCCGTGCTTTAACGAAGAAAAAAGCATATCAATTTTTTACGATGAAGTTATCAAAGTTATAAATGAAATCAAAGATAAAATAGATAAAAGTTTAACTTATGAGTTTATATTTATAGATGATGGCAGTAAAGACAGGACTAGCGAAACTGTAAAAACTCTTAGAAATTTAGACAAAAATGTAAATTTAATCAAATTTGCTAGGAACTTTGGCAAAGAGGCTGGAATTTTAGCTGGTTTAAAAGCATCAAAAGGAAAAGCTGTAGTTTTAATGGATGTTGATTTGCAAGACCCGCCAAATTTGATAAAAAAGATGTATCAAATTTGGTTTAATAAAGAAGCTAAAATTATTTATGCAAAGAGAAATAAAAGAACCGATGAAAAACTAATAAAATCTCAAATTTACTATCAGATGTGAAATTAGAATCAGGCGTTAGAGATTTTAGACTTATGGATAGGGTTGTGGTTGATGAGCTAGTTAAAATGAATGAATACCATAGATTTAGCAAAATGATGTTTGAGTGGGTTGGTTTTGATAGAGTTTGCTTAGAGTATGAGTATGAAAAAAGAGCAGCTGTCGAAACTAGCTGGAGTTTTTTTAGGACTTTTTAAATACGCAGTAGAAGGAATAATTAGCTTTTCTACAAAGCCACTTAAACTTGCTTTTTGGGTTGGGCTTATTATAAGCTTGATTGCTGGAATTTATGGAATTTATATAGTTTTAGATACTTTGATAGGATATCCTTCACTTATAACTATCATGCTATTTTTAGGTGGCATTGAACTCATAGTTTTAGGAGTGGTTGGAGAGTATATAGCTAGAATTTACGAAGAAGTTAAGAAAAGACCACACTATATAATAGATGAAATTTTAGATAATTCTAAGGATAAGAAATGAAAATAACTATTGATACAGACTATGTTGTAGCGAAATTAAAGAGCTTTAAAATAACTAAATTTTTAAAAAGTGAGTGGATATATTTTATAACTGTTTGGCGAAATTTCTTTGGTGAAAAAGATTTTTGGAAATATTTTGGGTTTGTTTATTTTATCTATTTTTTGGGGTATTTTGGGCTGATTTTAGCTGATGTTTATTATATAGATGATTTAGGAAGAGCCCAAGATGGCTATATTGGATTTTTAAATTTTTCAAGATACTTAAGTGAAAATTTATCAAAACTTATTCATTTAAATTTACATAGAAATACAGATATTTCACCAATTACTCAGCTAATTGCAATGGCTCTTTTATCATTTGGTTCAATGGTGCTTGTAAAAATTATAAATAAAAAACAGAGTTATTTTGGCTTATTGGCCTCAATTCCACTTGGGCTTAGTCCGTTTTTCTTAGAAAATATGAGCTATAAATTTGATAGTCCATTTATGGCACTTGCTTTGATTTCGCCGATAATTCCATTTTTATTTTTAAAAAAGAAATTTACATTTTTTATAGTTTCGGTTCTATCGGTTTTAATAACTTTAAATACCTACCAGAGTGCAAATTCTGTATATTTAATACTCTCGATGTTTGTAATTTTGATAATGTTTATAAATAAAAATAAGAAAATTAATATTGTTAAAAATAGCTTTTTATTTGCTATATCCTATGCAGTCTCTATGTTTATCTATAAATTTATAATTCTTACAGAAGTTAATGGTTATGTATCTAGTGGAGCAATAAAAGAAAACTTAATGCAAGGTTTTTTAAATAATATAAAACATAATTTATCAAGATACCAAGAAGTTATAAATGATACAACATTTGAATATATTTTTTATATTTTAGTTTTGTTTTTCTTAATATCTATCTTTAAAAAAGCAAAAATAAATAAATTTAACGCCTTAAGCTTGGGCTTTGCTTTTATAATTTTAAGTGTCTCATTAAGTCAAGGGGCTTATTTGATTTTAGAAAAGCCACTTACAGCAACAAGGGCTTATAATGGTATAGGAGTTGTGGTTGCTATTATTTTTATATACTCTTTAAATTTTAAATTTATAAATTTATCTAAAATTTTTGTATGCTTTAGTGCTTATTTTTTGATAATTCAGGCAAATTCATACGGTAATGCTTTAAGAGCTCAAGAAGAGTATTCTCAAATAAGAATTAAACTTATGTATAGTGATTTGAATAAACTAGCCCCGATTGATGGTAAATTTAGTGTCCAAATTATAAAAGGTGTGGGTAATTCTCCTGTAACTGAAAATAGTAAGAAAAGCTTTCCTATTATAAATTCACTCAAATTTCAAAATTTAAGACCTAGTTGGGTTTGGACAACTATAAATAACTTTAGGATTCTTGGATTAAAAGGAAATTATTACTATAAATCTTGCTTTAATGATACAAATAAAATAGTTGATAGTATGGATACAGCTATGCATAAAATAACCAAATATGATAATAATTGTTTTGTAATTGAATTTAAATAATGCTAGATACAAAATTAATTAAATACCTATTAGTTGGAGTTTTAAACACGATTGTTGGTTTTGGTATAATTTTTGGGCTTATGTTTTTAGGTGTAAGCCCAGAGATTTCAAATTTAAGTGGGTATTTGGTTGGTATAGTTTTTTTCTTATGTGATGAATAAAGTTTTTACTTTTAAGAGCAAATCTAAAAGCAAAGTAGAGTTTATAAAATTTATAGTCTCTATGCTTATGGCTTGCACTCTAAATTTTATAACTTTAAAAATATGCTTAAATATAGGTATAAATCCATATATTTCACAGATAATTTCAGGAGGAATTTAAAACTAAGTGGATTTGTTTTAGTAAATTTTAGGTATTTATGTAAACTATTTATTTGTTTTTTTATACTTTAAAAAGCCATTTAAAGCATAATTTAAAAAATAATATGTGCTTGTTAATAAATTTAATTTTTCAAATTTCCTATAAATTTTCCATTGACAAATAGCCATATGAAACTTATTAGAAGAAAGTGATTTATTATATAATCTATAAGATGCTGTTATATCTAACAAACCATTAGTATTATTTACTAATTTTAATATCTTTAACCAAGTAGCATAATCTTCTCTTTTATGAGCATCTAATGGCATATAAATTTTACTAAGTTTTTTAGTATCATATATAGCTGTTGAGCAGCCTATATCGCAAGTTTTAAGTATAGAATTGTAAGAAATTTTAGGCTTTATTGTAAACTTACCCAAATACTCACCTTTTTCATCTATAAGGTTATAAGATGAGTAGGTAAAAACCAAATTATTATCTTGCATAAATTTTACTTGAGCTTCTAATTTATTTGATAACCATAAATCATCGGCATCTAAAAAAGCTATGTATCTACCTTTTGCGGCTTTTATCCCTTTATTTCTAGCAATAGCCGAACCAGAATTCTTTTCTAATTTTATAAATTTTATTTTATTATATTTTTTTATATATTCTTCTATAATCTTATTCGAATTATCTGGCGAACAATCGTCTATTATGATAAGTTCGTAATTATCATAAGTCTGAAACAAAACTGATTTTATAGCCTCTTCTATGAATTTTTCCGAACCATAAGATGGCATAATTACTGAAACCAAATCATTCACTGTCCAACTCCAAAAAATATTTTCTGCCTTTTAACATATGTTTTAAAGCTTCAAAAAATCCAATATTTTCTTTTGAATATAACTTATATTTGCGAATAGAAAATTGCAGTATTAACAAAAAAGAGTATTTTTTACTCATTCTAGTAAAAATAGCTCCGCGATTAAACAAAAAATCTCTATTATAACCATTAAACCAAGTTGATGGGCGAAAATCTGTTTTTATTCCTAAAACTTCATCACTTCCATATATATTAGCTTTTTTATCTAAACATTCAAATAAAAGTATATTTTCCTCTCCACTTCCAAATCTGCTTCCGCTTCCAAATCTTTCATCAAATTTAATATTATTGTTCATTAAAAAATTAGTTTTAAAAGTTATTTGTGGAGTAAAAATTTTAAATGAATTAAGATAGTTTAATTTTCCGTTTAATTTTTTTAATAAATTACCTCTTTTTACGCTAAAACAAATACCGTCCAAATATTTAAATTTTGTATAAGCATTAACTATTTTCTGCTTATAGTTATCACAAAAAACAAAGTTATCATCTGCAAAATAAACTATATCAGAATCTTTAATATATTCAAAACCCAAATTTCTACTTTTGCTAAGACCTTTTTTATTAACAGAAATAATTTTTATGTTAAAATCATCAAATTTATATTTTTCCTTTTTATCATAATTTGTTTGATTTATAATAATGCAATCAGTTTGTAAATTCATTCTCTTTACTAATTCTTTGTAATCTTTTAAATTAATTGTAGAAATCACAACAATGATTTTAAAATGCATATTTTTACCCCACTTTTTCATAAATTTTATAATTATTTAAAATACTTCATAATTTGAATGTATTTTTAACATTATAAATTGTAACAATTATAAAAACATTGTAATTGTTCATTTTATCAACTCCAAATATAAATCTTGCAATCTTTTAGACTCAATGTCTATATCAAAACCTTGCTGCTTTATCTTTTCAACCGAATTCTCATATCTTTTAAATTTAGTTGTTTTATATGAAAATAATATTTTTTTAGCCCAAAATTTAGAATCGTAATTAAGCGATACAAACTCAAAACTATCTAAAATTTTAACCTCTCGTGAAACTTTATCACTTACAAAGCATTTTAAACCGTTTGTTTGAGCCTCTACTAAGACAACTGGAAAACCCTCAAAAAAGCTTGTAAGTAAAAAACAATCCATCGCACTATAATAAATTTCTGGATTTACAACATTTCCTACAAAACTTATATTCTGTATTAAATTTAACTCTTTTGCTTGTTTTTCTAAATCTTGTCTTAAAATTCCATCTCCTACTAAAAGCAAATGCGAATTTTGAATATAGTGATTTATACAATTAAAGACTTGAAGAAGAAATTTATGATTTTTTTGCTCTTCAAATCTAGCTACACATCCAAATACAATCATGCCGTCTAAATTTAGTTTTTTACTAATTTCATATTTTTCTTTGGCATTAAAAATAAATTTATTTATATTTATGGCGTTTTTTACATAAGTAAAGTCCTTATTTGCAAACATATCTCTGCCAGCTGCTTTACCACATGCTATATAAGTAGTTGCAAGATGATTAGTGGTATATATATTTATTTTATTTTTTATTGTTTTATATTTATTTTCCATGAAAAGATGTGAATGAATTACTCTAACTTTTACACGACACAAAAAAGCAGCTAAAAATATAAATAAATTTGAAACATTAGAGTGAATAATATCTATATTAAGTCTTTTAAAAATTTCTATAAATGTAAAAAATGTCTTGATTTTATTTTTAAACACATCAACTACAATTATCTCTATACCATTTTTATCTAGCCACCCATAAGGTATATCCTTGGAGTTACTTGATGTTAAAAAAGTGATACTAAATTTAGTTTTATCAAATCTTTCATAATAATTCATCATAACACTTTCTACTCCTCCTGTATTCATAAGACCTATAACGCATAAAATATTGATTTTTTTCATAAAACTCTCTTTTTATTTTTTAGTATATCTTTATAAACATAAGCATAAAAAAGCACTAAGAAAAAGAAATTTATAGCTATAAAAACTAAATTTGAAACATAGCACGCATAAGAAGTAATTATAAATATTAAAATATATAAAATGTTTATAAATCTTATTTTTATTATAAATTCTTTTTTAATCAAAATTATAAGCATTGCACAAGCAACTATATATTCTAAAATAAATGCAAAAATAATAGCAAAAATGCCTATTTTTTCTACCATAAAAGTCACAAAAATTATATTTATAAATAAATAAATAAAGCTTATTTTAGGTAGATATTTATTATAATTAATCTTATTTATAATATTTGATATAAACTCATAAACCCCAACACAAATACAAACCATCAAACAAGCTGGGATATAGATAAAAGCCTCATAATAGCTACTATTTACTATAAATGGAAATATAATTTTAATTGCAATTATTAAAAAACTAGAACCAAATAATAAAAATTTAATATACTCATTAATAGCTTTTGTATAATACTTGCCCATTAAATTTTGATCTAAAATTTTTGAGAAATTTACTTCTTGCCAAGCCATTTTAAAACAATTTATCAAAAGCATTAAAAGCATAGAAAATTTTAAAGCAATAGCATAATATCCATTTTCTGTTAGGCCTATACTTTTATAAATACAAAATTTACCATAAAACTCAGCAAACCAGTAGCTAAATGCAAGAGAAATCAAAGGAATAGAGTAATAAAACATCGGTTTTACAAAGGTAAAATCCCCAAAACCAATCCTTAACTTTAAAAAAACTTTTACATTTATTTCCATCATTAAAATAGCAAAAATAATACTTATGATAGAAGCGTATATTAAAGAAATATAGCCTAATTTAAAATGTATTAAAAAAATTAAATTTAAAATAACCCCAATTATAGTAGACAATACTCCGCTAAATACAAATATGTAATTTAATCCATAAGCTCTACAAATATAACTATATATAGTATGAATATACATTATAATCCCTAATATAATGAGCGAATTCATAAATTTAACATTTAAAATATTTAAAAACATATAAAAGCTAAATATATAAAAAATTAAACAAATCAAAAAAACAATAAACCCAGCAAATAAAACTTTTTCTTTGTAATTTTTTATATTTTTATAGCTATCATCAAGCAAAAATTTCATAACTGCTATATAAATATCTATAAAACATATACCTATAAAAAGATTTACATAAACCAAGCTTAAATCATACTCACCGTAATCACTAGGACTTAGATATTTAGTATACAAAGGAAGCATAAAAAAAGCTATGAGTTTATTTAAAATACTTCCAAAAAAATAAATCGAACTTGATTTTATAAATTTTGTTAAATCTGACAATACTCCATCTTTCTTATTTGAACTATATCAAAAACCTAATTTCCTCTATACAATAAACATAGTAAAAATCCAAAATTAATTCAAACAGTTATACAAAAATTATCTTATTTTATGTCTTTAATATGAGAAATTTCATATAAACTTTATTGTATTAGATATAACATTAAAAAAATAAATAATACAATCAACTAGATATAAGATATATAAAATAAATTATAAATTACCATATATTTTACTACAAAATATCTAGTTAAATTTTCTATTATTAAACACTAAAATATAATTTTTCCTCTTTTACCCCCCCCCCGTAAGATAAATCTAAAACATTTTTTAAAGTATTTATTGTATATGGCGAAGTTATAAAAAAATCGCCTATTTGCAAATCACGATTTATCTGATTTCTATTGCCTATGAAAAATACAATGACAAAATTCTTTTTCTTTTTATTTTCTTGCAAACTTTGATACATTTCATCGCTAATGCCGTTATAATCATCAATATAAATAAAAACTATAGCAGGTAAATATATCCTACTTTTTATATGTTCGTTTAAAATTTCCCAATTCTCACAAGGCTTAATATCCATATGAAATTTTTCTACTTGTTTTATGATAATATTTTTTAATGTTAAATTATTACATAACAATACAGAGCTTAAATTTTTAAATTTATCACTATAAGTTTTATTTGTATCATCATCGTTATATCCTAGTTTTAAAAACCCATTAAAACATATACTAAAATTATTTACATTTTCACATTTAACACTCCAGCCTAGCTGATCTATATATTTATTCATTTCATAAATAAATTTAAATCTACCAATGTTTAGCATATTTTTTTTGTGAATAATAAATTTTAATTTTTCATACAAATCAATATCTAAAATAGAATTTGAAGATATCTTTAACTCAAAATTTACAGCACTAGCTCCTTGACTTATAGGAAAAAACTCTACAATTATTGTATTTTCTTTAAATTCTTGTAAAAAAACTTTATACAAGATACAAGAGATTGTATAAAACATTGTGAATTAACATTGTATTTTTTATCAAGACTATCATCAAAATCAAAGATTACAACAGATCTGTTTTTAAAAGAACAATCAAAAATAGCCCTAGAAGCGTGACTTAATCTTGAGAATATATTTATGTTTGATACTGTTTTATTTATGGCATATTTTCTTTGTTGAAAATTTAAATTAAAAATATTTTCATTATTAGATGCTAAAAAATTCTCATTTTTTATGCTGGAATTTGTTTTATTTTCTGCTTTAATATCATTTATTTTTTTAAATTCATTTTTTAAAAATTTAACCATAAATACAAGGACAATGAAGCAAAATGTCATAAAAACTAGATAAAAAATATCTATATAATTATCTACAATTTGCAAAGATACATTTTCTTCGCTAAAAAGCATAACAAAACTTGTAAATAATACAAACACATAACGCATCTTACTTGCTCCTATAAAACTAACATACAATCACCATAAGAATAAAATCTATAGTTATTTTTTATGGCTATATCATAAATTTCCATAGTTTTTTCAAACCCTATAAAACTACAAACCAGCATTATAAGAGTTGATTTTGGAAGGTGGAAATTTGTAAGAAGATAATCTTGTCTAATTGGTTTATTAAAAGGATTTAAAAATAACTCACAAACCCCACTACTCCTACCATTTCTAGCAAAATCCTCAATCACCCTAGTAACAGTTGTTCCAATGCCTAAAATTTTATCCGTTGAGTTTATCAAATTTATAGTATTTTGCGGAAGATGATACCACTCTTCGTGCATTTTATGTTTTGTTATATCCTCGCTTTCTATACCCTTAAAAGTTCCTGCTCCAACATGTAAAGTAAGTGTGTAAATATCGTAGTTTATTTTAAGCTTATCAACAAGCTCACTACTAAAATGCAAAGATGCAGTTGGAGCCGCAACAGCACCTTGGTATTTTGCAAAAATACTTTGATACCAAATTTCGTCATTTTTATTATCATCTCTTTTGATGTATGGAGGGATAGGCACATGCCCTATACAATCCATCTCATTAAAAACTTCAGTTGTATTTAATTTTTTATCTTTCAAATAAAACTCAACTTCTCTCAAACCATCATCAAAAAGTGATTTAACTATAAATTTAAAGCTATCGCTTAATGCAATCTCACTACCAACTTTTACCCTACCTTTGATATACGCACCAAAATTTCCATTTATAAGCGGTGCATTAAGAAGTATTTCTACTTTTCCGCCGCTACTTTTTACACCATAAGCCCTTGCTTTTACAACCTTTGTATCATTAAAAACAATAGAACACTCTGGCAAAATTTCTGGCAAATCCTTTACATGTTTATGCAAAATAGTGTCTTTTTTTCTATCATAAACAAGCATTTTCGCATTTTCTCTTGGTAAAACTGGCTCTTTTGCTATAAACTCTTGTGGCAAAAAATAATCATAACTAGATGTTTTTAATAAATCAATCATCTAAATTTTCACCATCTTTTTGTTCATCATCAGCAGTCTCGTTTTGAGTAGTTTTACATGTCCATTTTACAACAAGTATAGAAAGAACATACAATAAAACAAGCGGTAGAGCCATAAGAATTTGACTTATAACATCTGGCGGTGTAACAATAGCTGCAAAAACAAATATTATAATAATTGCATATCTAAAAAATCCAAGCAAAGCTTTATAATCAACAAGACCAATTTTTGCTAAGAAAAATGTAACAACAGGCAGTTCAAAAGATATCCCAAATGCAACAATTAGTTTTGTAAAAAATCCGACATATTCGCCAATGCTAGGAAGTGCTGTAAAAAGTTGTCCGCCAAAATTTATAAGAAATTTAAACCCTATCGGTATTACCACATAGTAACAAAAACTAGATCCTGCTATAAAGAAAAACGTAGCAAAAAAAACAAATGGCAAGACATATTTTTTCTCATTATCATAAAGACCAGGGGATACAAAAAGCCAAAATTGCCAAAAAATTATAGGCATAGAAACTACAAGTCCTGCAAAAAACGAAACTTTCATAGCTGTAAAAAACGGCTCTTGAACCTGAGTAAATATAATATCACTGCCTTGGGGCAAAATTTTAACTAATGGCGCAGTCATCCAAGAAAGGATCGGGTTCCAAAACGAAAAACATACAAAAAACATTACAAAAATGGACGAACAGCTTATAAACAATCTTTTTCTAAGTTCTATTAAATGAGGTTTAAGATCTTCAAACATACTTAATCCTCTTTTTTATCTTGTGATTTTAAATTTGTCGTATTTTCTTGTAAATTTGATAAATTTGCAACATTTTCATTTACTATATTTTTAGCACTATTAAATTCATCAGATATATCTTTTACGCCGTTTTTCAACTCTTCAAGCTCTTCAAATGTAAGTTTTTTTCTAACTTTGTTTTTTGCGTCATTTAAGCTGTCTTTATATTTTTGTGCATCAGCTTTTAACTCAGCTATCTTAATCTCTTGATCAAAACTAGCTTTTGCATCATTTATACTCTTTTTAAAAAATTTTAAAAATTTAGCTATCTCTACCATTGCTTTTGGTAACTTATCTGGTCCTAAAACCAAAACGGCAATCAAAGCTATAACTAAAATTTCAGAAAAACTCATTCCAAGCATATAACTTTCCTAAATAGATAATGTTGTTTATTTTACATAAAATTTGCTCAATTTAGTATAAAACGGCTTCTTTTTATTGTTTTATTTATGATAAAATTACAAAAACAATAATAAAAAAGGATATTAAATGACTATAGATGAAATCATTCAACAAAGATATTCTTGTAGAGTTTTTGAAAAAAGAAAAATAGACGATAAGCTAATAAACGAAATTTTAGATCTTACAAGACTATCTCCAAGCTCTCTTGGTTTAGAGCCGTGGCATTTTATGGTAGTTAGCAAACAAGATGATATACTTGAGCTAGGAAAAATCGCAAAAGATCAAGAGCATGTGAAAAATTCCTCCCATATCATTGCAATAGTTTCAAGAAACGATATTAAGCAAAAAGATGAGTATTTGCAAAATATAATAGCTAGAAAACAGCAAGATAAAGAAAAATTTAAAAAAGTTTTGGATATTTTTGGACAAAGATTTCATACTATGAGCAAAGAAGAGATAAATCATTACTCAGCACTTCAATGCTATTTAGCTTGTGCAAATTTAGTAAATATCGCTTATTCTAAAGGCGTTCAAAGTTGCATTATAGGCGGATTTGATGTCAAAAAAGCAAATGAGTTTTTTAAATTTAACGATACTTTTAACACTGTTTTATTAATTGCCCTTGGATACGGTAGCCCAACAAGCGATAAACCAAAACTAAGAAAAAATCTAAACGAAGTTGTAACTTGGATTTAAAAATGTCGCATTAAACATTTGCGACATTTTGTATAGGAGCGTCAGCTTGTTCCATTATCCTTAGAGTTTTTACATTTTTTATTTTATTGTTATCTTTAAAAGTTGCTCTAACTTTATCCATACCGGTATAAAATTCTTTCATTAAAACCAAACATAAGTAACTTCCAAATTCTGTAACATAAATCATTCCATCTTTTTCATATATAGCATTTACAAGTTTTAAAAGAAATAACTCCATAAAAAGCTCTTTTGTTAAGAAAGTATCGTTTGCTTTGTTAAATTTACTTATATTTATACTTCCATCAAACAGCTCTGTTAAAAACAGATATCTTATCTTATCTTTTTTATTAAAACTGCATTTTGCTATAACCGGCTGAGTATTTGAGTTTATAAAATTACCATAATCATTTAAATCAAAAGCATTTATCAAAAGTTCTCCGTTTAAAAAACTAAAAGCACCGCTGCCAATACCCACATACTCGTGGTTTGAACCAACATATTCATCATTCATATCATATTTTTGTTTTGAAAACGCCCATGCATTGCTTTTGTGCAAATCTTTAAATTCCTCACAAATAATCTTATAAAACTTATACTCATTATCTTCATTGCTAACACCAAGTGTTTTTGCGATGGAATCTCTAGTAAGGGGCGATTTCATAAGTGGATAAAATGTAAATTGCTCTGGATTTATGCTTTTTACAATCCTTATATCTTCTCTTAAAATTTCCTCAGTTTGAAAAGGTAAATTAAATATCAAATCTATGCTAAGAATCGGCAAAATTCCAACTGCCTTATTTAGCTTTTCAATCAAAACATCTTTTGAGCCAAATTTTTCATATCTTGCGACTTTTTTTAATATTTCATTATCAAAACTCTGCACTCCAACACTAAGTCTATCTATGATACCTACAAATTTTTGCAAACTTTGTGGCGAAATATGGCTTGGATCGCTCTCGCAAGAAACTGTTTTTATGTTAAAAAGTTGTTTAGCCATTTCAAGAGTTTTTAAAAGCTCATCTTCATTTATAAGAGTAGTTCCGCCACCAACATACAAAGAGCTAAAATCAAAACCTTTATCTTTTATAGTTTGCATCTCTTTTCTTAAATTTATAAAATACTTTTTTGATACTTCTTCATCATAGCGATATTTGTGAAAAGAGCAATATGGACAAAATGTGTGACAAAATGGCACATGCATATAAAGCATATAATTAATATTTTCTTTTGGAGTCTTTTGTAAAGGTTTGTCTAGCATATCGATATTTAGCCCATTATAAAGTGCTTTTTGCATTTTATTGTGAGCATAATTTATAGCAAACTCTTTACCTATATTCATAAATCCCATTCTTTACCTTCTAAATTTTTAAAATAATTTTAGATGTATTTTAATATTTTATTATAAATTTAAACTAAAATACATCTTTAATAAGAGTATAAAACTAAAGCTATTTAAGATTTTTAAAACTTATAGGAAGTTCTAAATTTAGCGAGCGAATCAATCTTATACACTCTTGCAAATCATCTATAGATTTCCCAACAACGCGTATTTCATCGCCCCTTATAGATGAATTTACTTTAAGTTTAGAATCTTTTATAACTTTTGTGATTTTTTTAGCATTTTCTTGATCTATAGTATCATTTATAGACATAACTAAACGAACATTTGAACCACTTGCACTCTCTTTTTTACCATCTTTTAATGCACTTGATGGTATATCTCTTTTTATGAGTTTTGATATCAAAATATCTTTAAGAGCGTCTATTTTATTGTCACTTGATGTTAAAAGAGTTATGGTTTTATCTTTTTCATTTAAATTTATCTCAGCTACAACTCCCTTAAAATCATACCTAGAAGCAATCTCTTTTTTAGATATCTCTATAGCATTTTTAACTTCCATCATATCAACACTAGCACTCACATCAAAACTATGTTCGCTTGCCATTTTATGCCTTTAAAAAATCTTGTATATTTTTATAAACTAAATCCATAAGTTTTACTCTAGCATCATAAGTAGCCCAAGCTATGTGCGGAGTTATCACAAATCTATCTCTATTTTTTACTTTTATAAATGGATTATCTGCACTCATCGGCTCTTTTTCTAATACATCTAGTGCTGCATAAATTTCTCTTTCATCTAGTATTTTAGATAAAGCTGTTTCATTTACGATACCGCCTCTTCCAAAATTCATTATAATAGCACCATCTTTTAACTTTTCTAACTCATTTGTATCTATTAAATTTTTGGTTTTATCATTTAATGCACAATGTATAGAAACTATATCGCAAGTTTTTAAAAGTGCGTCTAAACTAACACTAGGAAACTCAGTAGAGTTGTTTTTGCCGCTAGTTGAATAATACACAACATCGCAACCAAAAGCTTTTGCAATCCTAGCAACTTGCAAACCAATAGTTCCAAGACCTATAACACCAAATCTTTTTGGATTGATCTCATAAATATTTTTAGAAACATTTGTAAAAATCGGACTTTTTATCCATTCGCCTGATTTTACCCAATCATCATAATATCTCATTTTATTTGTTAGATAAAAAAGCGAAGCAAATACTTGCTGAACGACTGCATTTGTAGAGTATCCTGCTACATTTTTTACAGCTATGCCTTTAGTTTTTGCATACTCCATATCAATATTGTTTGTTCCGGTTGCAGTAACACAAATAAGTTTTAAGTTAGTATTATCCATTATATATTTATCGATAATAACTTTATTTGTCAAAACAATATCAGCATCTTTTAATCTTTCTAGCCTTTGGCTATCAGATGTTATGCCATATGTAACAAATTCACCAAAATCATTAAATTTACTCAAGTCAATATCACCAAGAGTATCAGCGTCTAAACATACTATCTTCATCTTTACTCCTTTATAAAATGTCCTACAAATTTTGAGTAATTATCTATGATATTACCACCTCTTCTAAAACCAAGCCCACACCCCTCATAAGCGAAAAACAGACCGGCTTGATAGTTTTGATCTTTTTCATCTTTATTTAACTCATAAAATTCTTGATAAATTTTGTTTTGATTAGCATAATCCCCATCTTTACTTTCTATAACTTTAGCATTTTCATCTAAAATGCTTATATTTGCACCCTCTCTGCCTAAAAATGGCTTTGCTACTTGTTTTTTGTTTAGTGGCTCAAAAGATGTTTCAAGTAAAAGTGGATGATTAGGATACAAATCCCACAAAATCTTCATCATAGCCTTACTTTGAAAAAGTAAAGTATAAGCAGGATTTAAAATGATAGCTTTTTGATTTTTTATAATATTTTTTAGTATGAGTGCAAGTTCTCCTTCATTTATCGCTATTTCTTCCCAAGGAATTAATTTAAACCAATACTCAAACCCCTCATCTCCTAAAAATATGCCTTCTTCATCGCTAAATCCAACCTCATCAACATAAGCAAATTTAGTATGAAATCCAGCCTCATCGGCCATATTTTGTAGCAACTTCACGGTCTGTTCATCTTCATTGCTTCCAGCAATTGAGCTAAAAAGTATTTTCCATCCATCATAATATTTGCTAAATTCGCTCGTATCATCACTAAGAGTTATTAATCTTTTAAAATTCTCTTTTATAGCCTCGTAAATGTCGTTAAACTGCTCCATTTCATTCATACTATTATATTTTAACATTGCCCATTGAATAATAGTAGTTTCAAAAAGTGAAGTTGGAGTATCTGCGTTAAATTCGAGTAGTTTTATTGGCTTTCCATCAAGTCCCCCAGCAAAGTCAAATCTACCATATAAATGCCAATGAACATCATTACTCCAGCTATCTTTTATGATGTCTATAAGATTAAATGGAATTCCTAACTCATGAAAAAGATTATTTTCTATGACATATTCTGCACCGGCTACAAACATATCATAAAGCTCATTTGCAGCTTCATAGTAAGCATTTGCTTCACTCTGGCTAACTCCAACAATCTCATCACTTATATATGGTGTGTTATCTGGGTCTGTATGCCAAGTAAAATTTGAATCTTCTAAAAACTTTTTAGTAAGTGGTTTTATTTTTTGTAAGCTTAACATCTTATCCTCATTACTTAATGATATTTATTATATTAAATTAGCCCTTAAAAATTGATAATCAAAATACAATAATATTATAAAATTAGATTTTAAACTCATGGTAATTTAGATATATTTATAATTATAGCTTTTTATAAAATTAAATATTTATAAATTTGAAACTATAAATACTATATAAAATAAAATGTTTATTATAATTTTATTAAAATTATGTTTTAAAATATAGTTATTAAGGGGACTTATGATTGAAATTCTTAAATTGGTTGTAGATACAATAAATGCATATATATGGACTATACTTGTATATGTCTTGCTTGGAGCGGGAATTTATTTTACACTAAAAACTAAATTTGTTCAATTTCGACATTTTAAAGAAAGTATGATTAGAATGAAAGTTGGCAAAAGGGCATCAGATGATGCTATTAGCCCATTTCAAGCCTTTGCCACAGGACTAGCTAGTAGAGTTGGTACTGGAAATATAGCAGGCGTTGCCATAGCTTTAGTTATAGGCGGTCCTGGGGCTATTTTTTGGATGTGGATAACCGCATTAATCGGAATGAGTTCCGCATTTATAGAATCAAGCCTAGGTCAGCTTTACAAAGTTCAAAATAAAGATGGTAGTTACCGCGGTGGACCGGCATATTACATAACAATTGGGCTTGGACAAAAATGGCTTGGTATTGTATTTGCACTAAGTTTAATCTTGGCATTTGGCTTTGTTTTCAATGCAGTTCAATCAAATACAATGGTTGCAGCTACACATAAAGCATGGGGATGGAATGCGCAGTATGTTGGCATAGGATTAGTTTTGATAGTTGCACCTATCATATTTGGTGGAATAAAAAGAGTTGCCAAAGTTGCAGAGAAAATCGTTCCCATAATGGCTATTTTATATCTTTTAGCAGTTATTTATATGATTATAACAAATATAACTATGGTTCCAAAAGTTATCTATCTTATAGTATCAGAAGCATTTAATTTTAAAGCTGCTGGCGGAGGAGCTATTGGCGTATTTACGGTTTCTATGATGCAAGGAATTAAAAGAGGTCTTTTTTCAAATGAAGCTGGTATGGGCTCTGTTCCAAATGCCGCAGCAGCAAGCGATGCTTATCATCCTGCAAATCAAGGGTTAATACAAATGCTTGGAGTATTTGTAGATACTATAATAATTTGTTCATGCACCGCATTTATCATACTTCTAAGTGGTGTTTATGGAACAACAGACGCAACAGGAGCGGAGCTTACACAAATGGCGTTAGAAGCTGGGATAGGAAGTTATGGTTCTTCTTTTTTAGCCATTATAATACTTCTATTTTGTTTTTCATCAATTGTCGGAAATTATGCGTATGCTGAAAGCAATGTTCAATTCATAAAAAATAATAAATTTATAATGATATCATTTAGAATATTGGTTTTAGCTATGGTTTATTTTGGCTCTATACAAGAACTACCGCTAGTATGGAATATGGCTGATGCTTCTATGGGAATTATGGCATTTACGAACTTAATTAGTATTTTGCTTCTCTCTCCTGCTGCATTTTTGCTTTTAAAAGACTTTGAAGAGCAGGTAAAAGCTGGTAAGAATCCGGAATTTGATATAAATAAATATCCAAATTTAAAAGAAAAAATAAAAACTGGAATTTGGGAAAAATAAATTTAGTTTTATGGTGCATTATTTGCACCATTTTTGTCCAAATTTAAAAGAAAAAATAATAAATTTTTATTAATGTCTTAAAAAGTTTCCAAGCTTTAATATAAATTTGTTAAAATGCTTTTTAAATTTAAAGGAGTTAAAATGTCAAATTTACTAATAATCGGAGCTGGTGGAGTTAGCAGAGTTGCAACCATAAAAGCTGCGATGAATAAAGAAACTTTTACTAAAATCACCCTAGCAAGTAGAACAAAAAGCAAGTGCGATGAGATAGCTAAATTTATAAAAGAGCGTTTAGGAGTTATGATAGATACAGCTGCGATTGACGCTGATGATACAAACGCTGTTGTAGAACTCATAAAAAAAACAGGTGCCGAAATTTTGCTAAATGTAGCACTTCCATATCAAGATTTAACACTAATGGATGCGTGTATAAAAGCTAAAATTCACTATATAGATACAGCAAACTACGAGCATCCTGATGAGGCTAAATTTGAGTACAAATTACAATGGGCAAAAGATGATGAGTTTAAAAAAGCTGGCATTATGGGATTACTTGGAAGCGGTTTTGATCCAGGGGTAACAAATGTTTTTTGTGCTTATGCATCACAATACCTTTTTGATGAAATCAACTACATTGATATCTTAGACTGCAACGCAGGAGACCATGGATACGCATTTGCAACAAACTTTAATCCAGAGATAAATTTACGCGAAGTTTCAGCAAATGGACGCTACTGGCAAAAAGAAAAAGGCTGGGTTGAGACAAAACCTATGGAGATAATGTTTAAATGGGATTATCCTAAAGTTGGCGTGAAAGATAGTTATTTACTTTATCACGAAGAGCTAGAAAGCCTTAGCAAAAACATAAAAGGACTTAAACAAATCCGCTTTTTTATGACATTTGGGCAAAGTTATTTAACGCATATGAAATGCCTTGAAAATGTAGGAATGCTTAGAATTGACGAAGTTGAGCACAATGGCATGAAAATAGTTCCGATTCAGTTTTTAAAGACACTTTTACCAGATCCTGCAAGCCTAGGAGCAAGAACAAAAGGTAAAACTAACATAGGCTGCGTAATTCGTGGTATAAAAGATGGCAAAGAAAGACAAGTTTATATCTATAATGTCTGCGACCACCAAGAGTGTTACGCTGAAACTGGAGCTCAAGGAGTTAGTTATACAACAGGAGTTCCTGCTATGATAGGAGCTAAAATGATAGCTACAAAAAAATGGAGCGGTAAAGGTGTGTTTAATATGGAAGAATTTGATGCAAAACCATTTATGGATGAGCTAATGATACAAGGCTTACCTTGGGAAATGATAGAGATGAAGCCTGGCGAAAGATATGAGGTTTAAATTAGGCGGAATACGCCTAATTATTATGAAAATTTACATTTGAAATATATAAAATAAAACTGCAATATAATTTTAATATATTTAAGGAAAACAAATGATAGTAGTAAAAAAAGATTTTGTGCCAGAATATACAAAATCATATCACTATGGCAAAAAATTAACTTCAGGGAAAGCATACTATTTAAAAGATGATAATGGAAATACATATTATGCAAGTAAATATTACGTAGATAAATATTTAAATGTGGATTTATCTAAAATACCAGATCTTACAACATCTTTAATATCTATGACTGCAAATGAAAATTCTATAAATAAAACTCACACTGGAAATAGAAATAAATTTAACCATGATAAATCAAATGCTATTACATATATAATTCTTAGGCAAGAAAAACTTATTGAATATAACCTATCTTATGAACCACTCAAAAAATATTATGATAAATATATAAGAGATGGCAATCTTGATGATAAAGATATAAATCACATAATAAACATAGAAAAAAGAGCTAAACAAAGAAACAGCAAACTGTCCTTATATAATCTAAGAACATGTTATGCTTATGAGTTTATATTAAAACGAACGCTAAACTATTTAGAGCAAAATCAAAAGACAAATGGAGTTAAATTTATTACTAGCTTAATATCTTATTTAAGAAAAAATTACACATTAAGCGAAAATCAAATTAAAGGATTAGAAAATTGGTTGGATTATTTACCAAAAGATTTAAAAGAGTCAAAATTAATGAATTTTCAAAATTAATTAGAAAAGTTTTAAAAAATATTCATACAAACTCTCTAAATTTATCTCTTAAAATTTTCTCAATCTCATAAAATGATTTTTCATATATGTTTGGTAAAGTCGCTTCTTTGTCATTATAAAACCTTAAAAAGCTAAATTTATCCTCTATCTTATAATTTTTATTAAAAACAAAATTTAAAACCTGTATATTTTTATTTTTTTCTATTGTTTTTATGCCTATTTTTTCTATATCTTTGAAGTTAAATTTCTGCTCTTTTTTGCCATTTTTTATAAAAAATCCATCTTCATCAACTCTCAAAAAATTATTACTAAACAGCATTTTCTTGGCACAAAAAAATACACCAACTAAACCAACTAAAAACACAAATAAGCCTATGTTTCCATACTCCAATATAAAAACCACTAAACCAACAACACTAAGAACAATATTCATAAAAAGTGCATTGCGAACTTTTTTCTTATCTTCTTTTATTATCAAACTTGTATCCTTTATAAATTTTCAACTTTTATTTCAGTGTTTTTTTGTCCATTTTTAACATAAGCAAAGTGATTTGTGGGCCCATGTCCACTACCTAAATGCAAATCATTTTTTATAGCTTCATACACAAAAGCTTTTGCTCTAATGGCACTTTTTAGCATATTCAAACCATCAGCCAAACTCGCAGTTATAGCAGCTGAGTAAGTACAACCAGTTCCATGGGTATTTTTTGTATCTATTCTTGGCGATGTTAATTTATAAATTTTATCTTCATCTATTAAGATATCAAAAGCATCATTGCTACTTAAATGACCGCCTTTCATCAACACACTTTTAACGCCAATTTTTTGGATATTTAATCCAGCTTTTATCATATCTTTTTCATCTGTTATTTTAAAATTTGAAATAATTTCAGCCTCAGGGATATTTGGCGTGATTAGCTCACAAATCGGTATAAGCTTAGAAATCAAAGCACTTATAGCATAGTCTTTTAAAAGCTTCGCTCCACCTTTTGCCACCATTACACAATCACAAACAAGCGGGATATTTTGATTTTTTAAATTCTCATAAACTAAATTTATAATATTACTATCAAAAAGCATTCCAGTTTTTATGGCATTTGGCCTTAAATCCGATAAAACAGCTTTTAGCTGCTCTTCTATACTTTGCAAACTTACCTCATAAATATGACTTACTCCAAGTGTATTTTGTGCCGTAATTGCCGTTATAACACTCGTTCCAAAAACTCCAAGTTCCTCAAAAGTTTTTAAATCAGCTTGAATACCAGCACCACCGCCACTATCAGATCCTGCGATACTTAATGCTATTTTCATCATTTTCCTTTATTCTAGTGCCAAAAAGCCACTTTTATCTATATAAAAATTAATTTTATCACCAACTTTTAAATTTGGAAAGTCTTGTATTTTTACAACCGTTTTTAAAAGATAATCTCCAAATTTTATCTTTATTAAAAATCTTTTATTGCTTATAACAGAAAGCGAGTGCAAAAAACCTTCATAAGACAAATTATCCTTAGTTATGATTATTTTAGCAGGATTTAGTGCGACTTTTGATGCATTTTTAAAATCATCTGGTAAAGTTATATTTAAATTTGAACCAAAATTTATAAGAGAATTTTCGCAATTAAAAATATTTTTAAGCTCAAATTTACTAACACTTCCTTTATACAAAAACACATTTTCATCGCAAATTTCACTAAGCCATTTTTCATCGTGACTTGCTATTACAAATCCACATCCATAATCTTTATTTAATGTTTTTATAGATTTTGCAAAAAGCTTAGAAGACATAAGATCTATGCTGTTTGTCGGTTCATCTAAAAGCATAAATTTACGCCTTGTAGCGATAAGAATCGCAAAAGCAAGTCTTGTTGTCTGTCCGCTGCTTAACTCATAATGTTTTTTGTTTAAAAAGCTAGAATCAAGTCCAACCATACTAAGAGCCATAGAAATTCTCTCATCATAGCTATCTTTGATGTCATCATAAGCTTTTAGTGCAAAAATGAAATTTTGTTTTACGCTTCTTTTTAAAAGCATCGGCTCTGGCAAAAGAATGGATATATCTTTTTTATCAAGGTTACTTTTTATTTCGCCACTAACTGGATTTTCTATGTGCGAAAGTATGCGTAAAAGTGTGCTTTTGCCACTTCCATTTGAACCAAGAAGTCCGGTAATATTGCTTTCATTTATATTTAAATTTGAAATATTTAAAACTTTTTGATTTTTATAAATTTGAGTTATATTTTTTAGTATCATTTATCAAATCTTTTAAAAGCATGTATGGCTAAATTTACACCAAAAGCCATAGCGATAAGCACCATACTAAGAGCTATTCCCATAGCAAACTCGCCTTTATTTGTCTCTAGTGAAACTGCTGTTGTTATGGTTCTTGTAAACCATTTAATGTTTCCACCAACCATCATAGCTACACCAACTTCAGCTACTATTCTGCCATAAGCAGTAGCAACTACAACCATCAAAGAGTATCTAAGTTCGTAAAGCACGGTTAAAACTTGCTTAAAAGAACTTAATTGATAACTTTTTATGGTTAATAGATGCTTTTTATCCATATTTTCTACAACACTTGCAGTTAGCGAAATGATAATTGGTAAAGATAAGAAAATTTGCCCCAAAATTACAGCTTTTAGTGTAAATAAAAGACCCATAAAACCAAAAGGACCTCTACTTGATATAAAAGCATATAAGATAAGCCCGATAGCAACTGTTGGCATAGCTAGAGCTGTATCACTAAGAAGTTTTAAAGTTTTAGCACCTTTAAATTTGTAAAATCCCAAACAAAAGCCTATTGGCATACCTATAAGCAATGAAAAAACTATAGAGATACTAGAAGTTATAAGAGTTGCATTTATGGCCGAATATGTCTCTTCGTTTCCACTATAAAGCAAAACAAAAGCCTGCACGATACCATCTAATATAAAACCCAAAATACTGCCTTAATTTTTATTTTAAGTTTAACAAAAATATGCTTAAAATACATATTTGTTGTCTATGCATTTATAAGCAAATGATACAATTTTAAAAATTTTATTAAAAGGATGTATATGAAAAGTAAAATTTTAACATTTGGTATCGCTATGCTTATGGCTGGTTCGCTCTATGCAAAAGATAATAATCTAGTTATGGCAACCACAACAAGCACAGATGACACAGGTTTGCTAGATGCTTTGTATCCTATCTATAAAGCAAAAACAGGTGTTGATTTAAAATGGACAGCAGTTGGCACAGGAAAAGCTCTTGAAATGGGTAAAAACTGCGATGTTGATGTGCTTTTTGTTCATTCGCCAAAATTAGAAAAAGAGTTTGTAAAAGATGGCTATGGTGTTGATAGAAAACCGGTTATGTATAATGATTATGTGCTAATAGGCGATAAATCTTTAGTAGATAAATTTAAAGGCAAAAGCTTAAAAGAGGTTTTTGAAATTATACAAAAAGATAAAATTCCTTTTTATAGCAGAGGCGATAAGAGCGGAACACACAATAAAGAGCTAGATATATGGAAAAAATCTATATCAAATGTCCCAGAAAAAGAGTCTTGGTATAAACAAACCGGTCAAGGTATGCTCGCAACTATAAATATAGCAGCAGAACAAAAGGGTGTAACATTAACAGATCGTGGAACTTTCATAAAATACGAAGCACAACATAAAGGAAATCCACCACTTGTACTTCTAAACGAAGGCGATAATAATCTTAAAAATTTCTACTCAGTTATAAATGTAAATCCGGAAAAATGTCCTAAAGCCGACGAGGAAAATGCAAAAGAATTTGCAAATTGGATAACAAGCGATGAGGGACAAAAATTTATAAATGACTTTAAACTTATGGATAAACAGCTATTTACAGCTGATGCAAAAGATAGAAAAGAGTAAAATCGTATTTGCAATCCATAAATGAAATTTTCACAGCAAAGCAGGAGATAAAAAAATCCACTTTTATCTCCTATCTATGCCCGTTTGATGAATTTAAAACACTCCATGAAAAACTAAAATTAGAACATCCAAAAGCCGTTCATATAGTTTGGGCATATAGACATTATAATGAATTTTTTCAAATCGTAGAAAATCAAAGTGATGATGGTGAGCCAAAAGGAACAAGTGGCCCACCTAGCCTAAATGCTTTGCGTGGAGCAAATTTAATAAACTGCGGTGTTTTTGTAGTAAGATATTTTGGCGGTATAAAGCTTGGAACTGGCGGTTTAGTAAGAGCATATTCAACAAGTGTAAATTTGGCTATAAATGGTGCAAATTTGATACCTTTTGAGATAAAAGATGATTGTATATTTTTCATACCATTTATTCTAACACGCAAATTTGAGTATTTTTTTGAGAAAGAAAATTTACAAATTACAAACAAAACTTTCAACCAAAACGGCTGTGTAGTGGAGTGCAAGCTCACACAAAACGCATTTGCAAGCTTGCTTGAATTTAGCACAAATTTAGAAAATCAAGGTTTTAACTTTCTAGCTCTGCCACTTTTTGCAAAAGATTTTATCCGTTTTTCCTAGCAAACTCATCCATAAATGAAACTAGAGCTTTTACATCTTCTAAACTAACAGCATTATATATAGACGCTCTTATGCCGCCTAAACTCCTATGACCTTTTAAGCCTATCATATTTTCTTTTTGAGACATCTCTACAAATCTTTTTTCTAACTCTTCACTTTTTAGATTAAATGTAACATTCATTAAAGATCTAGAATTTTTTCTTGCAAAAGGCTTGTAAAAATCGCTATTTGCGTCTATAAATTCATACAATACACTTGCTTTTTTAACATTATACTCATTTATTTTTGCCAAACCGCCCTGTTTTTTAATCCACTTTGTAACAAGATCAAACATATAAATTCCAAATGTATTTGGCGTATTGTAAAGTGAATTATTTTTAATATGAGTTAAGTAGCGAAGCATAGTTGGAACACTAGATTTTACGCGATCTGCTAAATCTTTTCTAATTATAACAAGAGTTACGCCAGATGGTCCTGCATTTTTTTGAGCTCCTCCAAAAAAAAGCCCGATATTGCTAAAATCAACATCCCTGCTTAAAAGATCGCTTGAACTATCCACAACTAGCGGACACTTTGTCTTTGGAAGTTCTTGGTATTGTGTTCCATGAATTGTATTATTTGAGCAAATATACGCATAATCAGCATTGTCGCTAAAACTAAATTTTGGAATATAGTTAAATTTAGCATCCTCGCTAGTTGCTACAACTTCGCAGTTTATGCCTTGAATTTGTGCTTCTTTTATAGCTTTACTAGTCCAAGTGCCAGTATCTACATACTGGGCAACACCGCCATTATATAAATTCATAGGAACTTGTGCAAACTGCAAACTACCACCACCTTGTAAAAATAACACAGCAAAATCATCACTTATATTATAAAGCTCTTTTACATTTGATATGGCTGAGTCTAAAACTTGCTCAAATGTTTTGCTTCTATGGCTAAGTTCCATTATAGAACTGCCACATCCATTAAAATCGCTAAATTCATTTTTCGCATATTCTAAAACTTCTAAGGGAATACAACTTGGTCCTGCATTAAAATTTAAAGCCCTCATAATCAATCCTCCAAATTTAATTTATTATTTTTGCATCTTTTGAGAAATTTTGCGAATAAATAGTTATAATGTCATCTTTTTTAAGTTCTTCTAAAGACATAAGTTCGCCGTTTTTTCGTATTTCTACTAAATTTTTTGTTTTAGCAAAAAAATTCTCTTTTTCTTTAAAAATATTTTGTAAATTTTCAATCTTATTTAATGAATTAGAAATATTCATATTTATAAAATTTTTCAGCTTAAATTTAATATGTTCTAAATTTTGATTATATATAGATAGTTTTTGTTTTAAATTTGAGTTTAAAAATAAGCTTTTTTTTAGATTAAGTAGCGAAATGGCATTTTGCAATTTATAATTTATAAGATTTTCTAACACATCCTCTTTTTTATCAAGTAGTTGCATAATTTCATCAATACTTGGAAGCAGATCCATCATAGCAGCACTTGGCGTTGGACTTCTATGATCGCTTACAAAATCGCTTATGCTAAAATCAATCTCATGTCCGATAGCACTTATAATAGGTGTTTTTAGTGCATAAATACACCTTGCTAAGCCCTCATCATTAAAACACCAAAGATCCTCTCTACTCCCACCACCTCTTGCAATTATAAGAGTATCATATCCTATACTATCAGCTTTCATGAGAGCTTTTATGAGATCATTTGGTGCATTTTCGCCCTGAGTTAAAGAATCAAATACGCTTATTTTTACGAATTGCCATCTACTTTTTGCAATTTTTAGCATATCTTGAAGTGCAGCACTTGTTTTTGATGTTATTATCGCTATTTTCTTTGGATATTTTGGAAGTGGTTTTTTATGAGAAATATCAAATAAACCCTCTTTTTCTAGTTTATCTTTTAGCTGTTTAAAAGCAAGTTCTAACTCACCCTCGCCGCTTGGACGCATAGATTTTAAATTTATTTGATATGTGCCGCTTGGCGAAAACAGCGTAATCTTACCACTAGCTACAATTTTTATACCCTCAATTGGAGTAAATTTTACTTTTACATTATCAAATTTAAACATCGTTGCAGAAATGCTGGCTTTTTCGTCTTTTAGAGTAAAATACCAATGACCTGATGAGTGTCTTGTTAGTCTTGAAATTTCGCCCTCAACTTCTATAGATGAAAAGTTGGTTTCAAGAAGCGATTTTGCCTGCTCGTTTAACTCGCTAACGCTAAGCATTTTATATATCTTTTATCTTTTTAGCAACAAAAAGAGTGCAAACATCAAAACTATACCCTTTTGTAAGCTCTAACTCAAAACCAGCCTCACTAAGCTCATCTTTGAAGCTCTCTTTATCTAAAAAATTGCTGATTGAATTTGGAAGATACTCATATGCTTTTTTATTTTTAGATATCATTCCACCAAGCGTAGGCAAAATATTTGCTATATAAAAATCTCTAAAAAATGGTATCAAACCACCATGTTTTCTTTTAGTAAATTCCAAAACTACAAGATAGCCGCCACTTTTTAAAACTCTATTAAACTCGCTTAAAGCTTCTTTTCTTTGAACTACATTTCTTATACCATAACTTATGCTTAAAATATCTCCAAAATTTGAATCAAGTGTAGTATCATCGGCTTTTGCTGTTATAAATTTATAATTTGGAAATTTATTTTTTGCTACATTAAGCATTCCAACACTTGGATCAATGCCAATCATATCGTTTATTTTAATACCAAATTTCTTAGAAATATCTTCCCAGATACCCATCATATCGCCAGTTCCACAAGCAACATCTATGATATTTATATCTTTTTTATCTATTTTTTTTAACACTATCTTACACGCATTTTTACGCCAACTTGTATCTATACCAAAACTTATGACTCTATTTGCTTTATCATAAGTTGGTGCTATTTCATTAAACATTTCAACGATTTCTTTTTGCTTTTCCATTAACTTTCTTTATGTGTAAATTTTAATTATCTTTGAACTTTTTAAAAATCTTTTTCTAAGTTTGTCTTTTTTTCTAAGTATTTCATCTCTTAAATTTATAATATCTTTTTTAAATTTAGATTTTAACTCAGATAAATCGTTATTATCGTGATTTTCTAATTCGTCTATCATCGATAACCAAACATCTCTATCTTGAAGATTTCCAAAAAGCTCTTGTGCTTCTTTTGATTTTAAAATACAATTTAATAACTTCTCATCCTTATAAAAACTCTTATACATATCAGCTAAATATCTGAATTTCTTAAATTCTATTCTAATTTTATGAAAATACGAATTTTTGCAATCGCTATTAAGATTAAATAGTCTTTTTTGCAACTTCACCATTTGAATTCTAAGAGCTTTTGATACAAGTTTTTTTAGTTTTTTATCGTGATTTATACCTTTATAAAAATCACTATTTTCTCTTAGCAGCATACTCCACTCTTCAAATAAAATTTCACTATCTTCTAAAATTTGTTTAAACTGGGTAATTTGCCTATTTTTACTATTTCTCAAAATGGCCTTATGGGTCTCATATTCATCTGAATTATCTATAAAATTTAAAAAAACATCGATATCTCTAATCTTATTTGTAGAATTTGCTAGTTTTTTAAACTCATCGCAAAAATGCTTAGTAATATCTTGATCAAAAACAGAGCCTATAAGCTTTAAAAGTGATCTACTTTTTCTTAAATTTACTCTAAATTGATGCATTGATTCATCATTAAATGTTTTTAAATAATCATTTTTATAATGCTGTATCAATTTAAAAAGATAATAAAAACTAACTCTTACACCATCCATTGCATTAATACTGTCTGGAAAAACTAAATTTTGAAGAAGTGGGCTTACTTTATCTAAAATATCCATACTTTTTTCTACATCAAAACCAGCATCAGGATTTCCAAAAAGAGCTAAATTTTTATTTTTATACTCATCTTCATAAGTAATCTCTTTTAAAATATGTTTTTGTAAAAAATTTGGAATTTTAAAATTATTAGCGTCATCTATAGTAAGAAACTCTATTTCCAAAACAATAAGCCCTGATAAATCGCCACTATAAATGTCTATATTGCAAGGTAAATTATTTATTTTAAAAAGATATCTATCTTTACTAATAAGGCTTCCAAGCATAAGCTCTTTTGCTCGTTTAAACTCTTTTTTGGTTATTTCATGTTCGTTTTCAACTCTTGAAATACCTTTGCCTTTTTTGTATGTAAAAAAGTAACTCTTAGAGCTTTTTCGATATCTTCTTTCATCAAATTTAGTTATTTGCGTGTAGAATTGCTCAACTTTTAAAAGTTGAAAATTTATATCATCAAGCGTAAACTCATCTAAAATAATTTCGCTATCTATAAGAAATTTACGCTCTATTTCTAGAACCACAGCACTATCCTTGCAAAATTTTGATTAATTTTAGCAAAATAGTGCTTAAAATATCAAATCAAGAACAATGTTTGCAAGTTTTTACACTAGCTACTACATTAAACTTTTCTACAAAATTTGAAAGCTTTTGCTCCAAATTTTTTTGAAAATTTTCCATTGATCCATCTTCAAAAATCATATCTTCAACATGACCGCAATTTTCACAAACTATATGAATATGCGGATATTCATAGATATCATATTTTGTTTTTTGATTTGGCATATTAACCTCAACTACCAAGCCTTTATCCATAAGTGTTGCTAAATTTTTATAAACAGTTGCCAAAGATATAGATGGATAATAGTTTTTAATGCTTTCATAAAGCTCATCTATATTTGGGTGTTTATGCTCACTTAAAACACTCAAAACACAAAGTCTTTGTGGTGTTGCCTTTAAATCAAATTTTTTCAATAATGAAATGTGATCCATAGCATCTCCTTAAATTTTTTGAAATTATTATATATTATTTTATTTAAAAGAAGTTTATATTAGTTGATATTTTTTTTCTTTTAGAATTTTTGTAGACAGTGACTCCACATCTATTTGCAATGATTTTTCCACTAAATTTGTATTGCCATGAGTTATAAATTTATCATCATACTCAAAACTAACTATACAGACATCTTTTATTTCATTTTCTTGTAAAAATGTTGCCAAAATTGAGCCGATACCTCCACTTTTTGCACTATCGCTAAAAATATACCAAATTTTATGATTTTGTGCTAAATTTACCAAAAGCTCTTTATCAAGAGGCTTTGCAAAAACAAGATCTACTAGCGTTGGTTTAAATTCGTTTTTTAAATTTTGTGCTACCTTGTAAGCTTTTCCAACACCATTACCATAGCCTATAAAAGCTACATTTGAATTTCCGTTGCATAAAATTTCGCCTTTGGCATACTGTATCTTTTTAGGCTCAAATTCATCTTGCAAAATAAAAGCTCCACGCGGATATCTAAACGCACAAACGCCTTTATGCTCATATGAATAATCAATAACAAATTTAAAGCTTTTTTCATCTCTTGGTGCAAAAATCGTTATATTTGGGATAGCATTTAGATAGCTTATATCAAAAGCACCTTGATGAGTTTCGCCATCTTCTCCGACAATTCCAGCTCTGTCTATTGCAAAAACAACATTTGTATTTAAAATAGCACAATCATGTATAATCTGATCATAAGCACGCTGCAAAAATGTAGAATATATCGTGATATATGGCTTAAAACCTTCTTTTGCCATAGCTGACATTGAAGTTACTGCGTGTTGCTCTGCTATGGCTACATCCCAAAATCTATCAGGAAATCTCTGTATCAAAGGCTCAAGCCCAGTTCCTGTTGGCATAGCAGCGGTAACTCCTACTACATTATCATGTTTTAAGGCAAGATCCATCAAATTTTCACTATAAATTTTTGTTGCATTTTTATTTGATTCTTTTTTTATAAACTCACCGCTTTGTATATCAAAAGGTCCGACACCATGCCAATTTTCATAATGCCCCTCGGCTTTTTCGTATCCTTTGCCTTTTAAAGTTTGAGCATGAACTATAACTGGCTTATTCATACTTTTAGCAACTTCTAGGGCAGAAATCAAATCTTTTAGATTATGTCCATCAACTGGTCCGATGTATTCAAGTCCAAGTTCTTCAAAAAACATACCAGGAGTTATAAGCCTAAAACCCTCTTCAAATTTCTTAGCCATATAAGCAGCACCTTGCGGCACATAGCTTAAAAGCTGATTTATGCGACCTTTAAATTTCTGATAAAACTGCCCTGCCATCATCTGAGAAAGATATTTACTAAGTGCTCCTATTGGCTTACTTATACTCATTTCGTTATCATTTAGTATAATAACACAGGGATATTTTCTATCTCCTAGCTCATTTAATGCCTCATAAGCCATGCCGCCACTTAAAGCACCATCTCCTATGAGTGCTATTGGGAGTTTAAATTCTTTTTTTAGTTTTATTGCTTTACAGACTCCAACAACTAAAGATATAGAAGTTGAACTATGACCTGCTATGAAATAGTCTTTATTACTTTCACTTGGTTTTGTGTAGCCGCTAATGCCGCCAAATTGTCTTAATGTTTCAAACTCACTCCAATTTCTAGTAAGAAGTTTATGTGTATAACTTTGATGACTTACATCAAAAATAAAAGGATTTATACTTGGATCAAAAACATAATGCATTGCCAAAGTAAGTTCTACAGCACCCAAATTTGAGCTTAGATGACCACCATTTTTACTAACTACTTCAACTATTTTTTTTCTTATATCAAATGCTAATTCTTCTAACTCTTCTGTGTTTAAATTTTTAAAATTTTCTATCATAACTAATCACCAATTATCTTTTTTACATTCATTAATCTATTTTGAAGCGTAGCATCTAAATTTCCAACATCGCTTAAAAGGACAACTCCGCCGGGACTAATCGCATCATCTGAAGTTATTTTTATCTTCGCATCTTCTTTGGCTAAATTTTGCATTAACTCAAAATCTTTTGGATTTACCTTTAACTCTATATGAGTAGCATCTTTTATATCTTTCATAAGAGCTTTTGCAAGATTTTGTGCGACTACAGATGAGTTTGCATTTACCTCTTTTTGTATAACTTCTTTTGCTATGTCAATAGCAGCTAAGCTTAGTTCATTTTCATTTGTAGTCAAAAAATTTTGTAAATTTTGACATTCGCTTTCAAGTTTTGAGATAGAACTTAGATATTTTGCATTAAGTTCATCAAATTTAATGTCAAATTCTGATTTTGCTTTTTCATAACCTTCTTTTTGTGCATCTTCTTTAGCCCTTGAAATTTCACTATCAAGTCTTTTTTCAAATTCTTTTTCTTGATTTTCTATTTGCATTTGAAGTTTTATAATATTTCCACTAAGCTCATCTGTTCTCTTCAAAAGCTCTTCTATAAAGCTACTATGAGCTTCTTCTAATGGGTTTTGTTTTGGCGTATTTTCTGTTTGAGAACTAACTTCTACAATCTCTTCATTTTGTATAGTTTTGCTCTCTATTGGGGCTATATTTTCACTATTTTCTTCTTTTTTGTTACTTGTTTTTTGCTCTTCTTCTAAATTTGATCCAATAACTTTAAATCTATATGATTCGATATTATGCGATGGTGCAACTGAATTTGAAATTACTGTATTTGATATCATTCTATCATCTCATCTTGTTCGCCTATTTGGAACACACCTTGAGAAGCTAAAACTTGAACTTGTTCTACAACTTTTCTTTGAGCTTCTTCAACATCTTTAAGTCTAACTGCACCTAAAAATCCCATCTCTTCAAGAAACGCTTCACTTGCTCTTTGACTCATATTTTGAAGGAATTTTTCTTTTAAAGCTTCACCAGAACCTTTAAGCCCTATCATTAAAATTTTCTTATCAACAACTTTTAAAATTTCTCTTATAGCATTTGCATTAAGATTTGTAATATCTTCAAATGTAAACATAAGATCTTTGATGGTTGAAGCAAGTTCTGTATCTGCTTGCTCAATCTTTTCAATAGTAGTTTTGCTTGCTTTTTGTCCAAGTCTATTTAATACCTCAGCAACAGCTCTTGGACCACCAACTTCAACTTTATAAGATGTAAGAGAGGCTAGTTTGCTTTCTAATACAGTTGAAACTCTTTTTATCACAGATGGGCTGATATCGCCTAAATTTGCCATTCTTAAAACCACCTCGCCTCTTAATTCATCATCAAAATAATTAAGCGTCTCAGCAGCACTTGTTACATCCATATGAGCCAAAATTAAAGCTATCGTTTGAGGATGTTCTTTTGTGATAAAATCAGCAATTTGCTGTGGTTTAATCTTTTCAAGATATGAAAATGATTTCGTTGATTCCATGCTTTTAGAAAGTTTATCAAGAATTTTTTGTGCTATTTCAGGACCAAAGGTTTTATAAAGTATCTCTTTTGCATACTCTATACCGCCTGTTTTCATATATTGATTTGATTGCATTAAAGCATAAAATTCCTCTAAAACAGCCGCAGCTATTTGCCTATCAATACTTTTAGAAGTTGCTATATATCTAGAAATTTCAGTTATAGTTTCTATTTCCATATGTGAAAAAATAAGAGCAGTTGGCTCCTCGCCAAGTTGAATTAATAAAATCGCTATTTTTTCAGCCATAGAAAGGTCATTATACAAAGCCTTTTGTTGTTCAGTGAGTTTTACCATCAAGTATCCTTACTTATAGAAGACATGATTTCCCCATCATTATTTACCAACTCTTGAAGCAATGTAGCAATCTCTTCGGATTTAGAGCTTACAATAGTTTGCATTTTCTCAAGAAGTATATCATATTTTAGCTCCTCTTCGTTAAGATTTCCATCTCTTAATCCAAGTTGTTCTTCAACTTTTTGTTTTGCAGCTTTAAACTTCTCTAAAGTATCTTCTGTGTCTTCTTGTATATCCATTAGACCCAAATCTTCTTTGGTAGGCTCATATTCTTCAATCTGTTCTTCAAGCATTTTTTCGGAAAATGGAACAATAATTTTTTTGTAAAAAATATAAAGAACTAAAGCAGCCAATAGATATTTTACAAGCGCAGTAAAAGGACTTAAGTATAACTCATAAAATCTAGCGATTGTATTTGCCGGCGTTTTAGTTGTAGTTGGCTCTTTAAACTGAAAATTACTAACTGTAACCTCATCTCCTCTTTCTTGATTATAACCAACTGCTTGTTTTACTATATTATTTATAGCAGTTAGTTCATTTTGAGGTAAAGAAACATATTCTATTTCTTTGGTTGGATTTCCATTTTCATCTTTTTTATACTCATATTTTCCATCAACAACAACAGCTACACTTACTCTTTTTATAGTGGCAAATTCTCCTAAAACTTTAGTAATTTTTTTAGAAATTTCATAATTTGTAGTAGCTGAACTCTTTGTATAAAGTTCTGTTTTTTGATTGTCTTCCAAACCTTCTACTGGACCTATATTACTAACTGCTCCTGGAACTCCTCCAACTTCTTTTGGTGCTTTTCCCTCTCTTTTTTCTTCTATATTTTGCTCACTTCTAGCAACTGAGTTTGGATCATAAACTTCACTTTGAGAATCTTCTCTAGCAAAATCAAAATCGATTGTAACTTTTGCTACGACTTTATTATCTCCACCAACTATGGGGGATAAAACATTTATTATTTTTCTCTCATAAGAACTTTCAAAATCTTTTTTATATTTTATTTGTTTAGAAATAAGTTCATCGTCTATTACCCCTTCTTCAATACCAAGAGGGGTTCCATCTTGATCTACAAGCTTAACATTTTCTGCATTTAAATTTGGAACCGAAGCTGCGATTAAATTTTTTATACCAGATATCTGTTTGCTGGTAAGTTTTGAATTTTGTCTTACATTTAAAAGCACAGAAGCTGATGGTTGAACTTGACGCTTAGTAAAAACACTATCTTTTGGCAAAGCTATATGAACAGTTGCTGCTTCTATGGGTGCTAAACCTTCAATAGTCCTTGCAAGTTCGCCTTCTAATGCCCTTTGATATTTTACTCTTTGCTCTTCATCTGTTGCACCAAATTGTTGTTTATCAAAAATTTCAAAACCAACCTTACTATCTTTTGGGATACCAAGACTAGCAATTGCTATTCTTTCTTGATAAACTTTATCATTAGGAACTAAAATAGTGCTTTCATTATGAAGTTTATATGGAACTTTGTCTGCATTTAACTGCTGAAGAATAAGTGCAGAATCACTTGGAGAAATATTTTCAAATAAAACACTATATCCATCATAAGTATTACTACTTTGAGATGATTTGTATATACTTAAAAATACCAAAAATCCTATAACTACAACGATAGAGCCTGCAGCTACTATTCTTTGTCTTAAAGTAAGATTTTGATATAATTTTCCAATCTGATTTACAATAGCTTTAAAATCCATATATACGCTTTACTTAAATTAATTTTTCTAATTCTTTAAAAACTCTAATATTATCTTTTGGTTTGCCAATAGTAATTCTAATAGCATTCATTCCATAATTTTTTAAATCTCTTAAAATTATACCTTTTTTTAACAAGTTTTGTGAAATTTCTGTAGCATTTTTGTCTTTGAAAATATAAGTTATAAAATTTGTGTAACTTTTTATATAATCAATCCCGTGTTTGAGTGCAAATTTCTCAAATTTTTTCATTTGAGAAAAATTATTTTTAAGAGTCTTTTGTATAAATTTATCATCGTCCAATGCCACAATTGCAGCTTTTAAACTAAGCGTAGTTATGTTAAAAGGAACTCTTAATTTAGATAACTCTTTTATAATACTTTGTGAAGACACGGCATATCCAACCCTCATTCCACCAAGTCCATATGCTTTTGAAAAAGTTCCCATATACATTGTATTTTTAAAATCATTTATGAGTTTTTTTACATTTATGTGTTTATTGCTATCTTTAAAACTAGCAAACTCCTGATAAGCTCCATCAATAACAACCAAGGTATCTTCGTCTATTTTAGATATAAAATCATAAACATCTTTAGCATCCAAACACTCTCCAAGCGGATTGTTTGGAATGCAAAGAAATATTATAGAAATTTCTTCTTTATGTTTATTATAAAGCTCTTCGAACTCAGCTAAATTATGATTTTTAGAGTTTGTTTTATAGACTTTCGCACCAACATGAGAAGCATAAATTTCATACATTGCAAAAGTTGTTCCTGCAACTAAAATAGCACTATTTTCATTTGCTTTAGCATGCATTGCAAACTCAATAGTCTGATCACTTCCTGAGCCTATTATGATATTTTGGGTTTTAACTTCATATTTTTTGGCAAGTTTTTCTTTTAGTTCAAACATACTATCATCAGGATAAAGACTTGCATTTTTAGCACAATCTTTGATAGCTCTTTGAACTTTTTTGGAACATCCTAAAGGATTTTCATTACTAGCTAATTTTAAAACATCGTCATTTTTTACGCCAAATTCCCTTACAACAAGTTCTATTGGTTTTCCTGCTTCATAGTTTGATATATTTTGCAAATGTTTATTAAATTTCACTGTATTTCTCCATTTATATAACTTCCAAGCCACTTAATGTCATGACCCCTTTTTAATGCAAGATCAAAAGCACTTTGAACCCTATCATCATCTATATATCCCTCAAAATCTATAAAAAATATAGTTTTAAAATCTTTATTTTTCATAGGTCTACTTTCAAGTTTTGTTAAATTTATATCCTCGTTTCTAAATATCGAAAGCAAATCAACAAGTCCGCCTGGTCTATGATCTGCATTAACTAAAATAGAAGTTTTATTGTGTTCACCGCGAAGTGCCTTAAAATCGCTTAAAATTAAAAATCTAGTTTTGTTTGCACAATTATCTTCTATGGTCTCAAAAATAGCTGGGATATTGTAAATTTTAGCTGCTATTTTTGAGCAAATTGCCGCACTATTTTCATCTTCTAAAGCCATCTTTGCTGCCATTGCAGTAGATTTTGAAGGGATAAATTCTACATCGCTTAGATTATGGCTTTCTAAAAATTTTAAACATTGATTATAAGCTTGTGGGTGAGAATAAATTTTATTTATTTTTTTAAAATTTTCATTTAAACTAACAAAAGAGTGGTGGATATCCATATAAAGTTCTGATACTATTTTTATAGTATCAAATTTACCCAAACAATCAAGAGTAAGCCCAACTGCACCTTCTGTATTGTTTTCAACTGGAACAACTCCGTATTTTGCTTCTTTGTTGATAATCTCTGTAAAAACAGCATCAATCGTAGCAAGTGGCGTATAAGAACTCATTGCACCAAACCTACTTTCAGCAGCTTGATGTGAATATGTTCCATCAGGACCCAAAAAAGCAACCCTTTGAGGCATTTCTAAATTTCTAGAAACACCAAAAATTTCAAAATAAATTGCTTCAATTGCTTCTTTGTTTAAAGGACCGCTATTTTGATTATACAAACGGCTTAAAATTGCTTTTTCGCGTTCTGGTCTATATATATTTGTTCCGCTTGATTTTTTTAACTCGCCAATTTTTTTAACATGGGTCATTCTTTGATTTAAACATTCTAATATTTGATCATCTAATTTATCAATTTGTGAGCGTAAATCATCAATATTTTGCATTTTTTCCTTCTATAAACACTCTTTTTCTAATGCTATTTGATACTCAAAACTCTCTCTTTTTCTTATGAGCTTATCTTTGCCATTATAAATTCCAACTTCTGCTGCCCTGTTTCTAGTATTATAATTACTCGACATACTAAATCCATATGCACCAGCTGAACTAAAAACAAGCAAATCGCCTCTATTTGTTTTGCTAATTTCTACACTCTTAGCAAGAAAATCTCCGCTTTCGCAAATTGGTCCAACTATATCACAAACACTCTTCTCTTCATTTTTATTTTCTAAAGATATGTGAGTAACTTTGTGATAAGCATTATACAAACTAGGTCTTACAAGATCATTCATAGCACCATCAACTATAATAAATCTCTTTGTTTTATTTACTTTTTCATACAATACAGAACTTACAAAATATCCACTTTCTCCAACGATATATCGTCCAGGCTCACACACCACAGTAACATCAAGTCCACTAAGTGTGCTAAGTATGGCTTGTGCGTAATCATAAGGTTTTATGGTAATTTCATTATCATAAACTATGCCTATGCCACCACCTACATCAAAAAATCTTATGTCTATTTCAAGTGCTATTAACTCCCTTAAAAGCTTTGAAACAACATTACAAGCATCATAAATTGGCTTAATATCGGTTAATTGTGAACCGATATGAAAATGAATCCCAATTGGCTCTATAAAAGGCGAAGATTTAGCTTTTAGATATATCTTTTTTGCAACTTCTATCTCAACACCAAATTTATTTTCATTTAATCCAGTTGAAATATAAGGATGAGTTTTTGGATCTATATTTGGATTTACTCTAACTGAAATTCTAGCCTTTTTACCAAGTTCTTGGGCTATTTTTTCAACTCTATAAAACTCAGCTTCACTTTCTAAATTTAACATAAGTATGTCTAAATTTAGTGCTTCTTTTATTTCATCATCATTTTTTCCAACGCCACTAAAAATTATCTGATAGTTTTTTGCACCAGCTAATAATGCTCTTTTTACCTCACCTATAGAAACACAATCAAATCCAGCTCCAAGATTAGCCAAAAATTTAAGCACACTTAAATTTGAATTTGCTTTTACAGCATAACAAAGTAACGACTTTCTAGCACTAAAAGAGTTTTTTAAAGAAAGATACTTTTGCTCAATCATATCAAAATCATAGACATAAAGCGGTGTTTTGTAAACTTTTGCTAAATTTATAAAATCCATAATTACCCTTTTTAAATTTAGAGATTATACTTAATTTTATATAAAAAAGAGTTTTAACGATTTGAAAAATAAAGTTTTATGGCAAATAAAAATAGTAAAAATATAGGTAAAACTACGCCTAGTTCTGCAAGTATAACGCCATTTTGAGAAAATCTAATCAAAACATACAATACTCCCCAACAACAAAGCGTTGCAACAACAAAAATAAAACCAAGCAAAGCAAGATTGAAAAACCTATATGTAGATGGTAAAAAGTAGTAAAATATAAGCACCATTATAGGTGCAAAAAGAGGAAAAAATATGGAATTATACAAAGAAACTTTGAGTGAGTTTATATTTATACCTTCATTTTTAAATGTTTTTATCGCATCTAGTGCGTCATTTATGGAATACGGTGTGTCGCTTTCATAAATATTTTCTATAGTTTTTGGTCTAAATTTTTTAAGTGTTTCTAAATTTTCTAAATGTTGCACTTCAAAACCTTTTGCCATAAATTCTAAATTTGATGGTAAATTTGTTATATTTACATCCTCTAAATTCCATATTTTTCCATCAAATTTACCGCTACTAGCAGAAACTATGCTTAAAAGCTTTGTATCATTTACATCAAAAATATTAATAATCTTAGCATCATTAGTTATAGGATTTAACCTACTTATATAAATATATTTTCCATCATACTTTACAAATTTTTCATCTAAATTTTGAGGCATAAAAGATGATGATGCGATGTTTTTTCTATACTCTTTTATGTAGGTAAAATTTGTAAAATTTAAAGCTATATAGCTACAAGTAACAATCAATGCTACTAAAAAAGTAGGCATGATAACCCTATTTTTATCTATACCAAGAGCATAAAAACTTACAAGTTCATTATTTCTTATCATATTAAAATATGTAGCAATAAAAGCAAAAACAAGACTAAGTGGTAAAATATAATTTAGGGCAATCAAAGTTGTAAGAAAAAAGTATATAAGCTGTAAATTTGCACTTTCTGGAAATCTTTTTAAATTTGTTAAAATATCTATACCGGCATAAAATAGCTCTAAAGCTATAAATATAATCAAAAAATATTTAAAATATACATAAGCTATATGTTTAGCATAAATTTTCAATCGCAAAAGCCTTTTTTTGAAGAGTATTTTTGAGATATTTTATCTATATCTTGATTAACAAACTCTAAAACGGCATCTTTTGTTATGGAAATAATCTTTTTTACACACTCTTGTTCTTTTTGAGAAAATTTTCCCAAAACAAAATCTATTGTGTCTTTTTTAAGCTCACTTCCTATTCCAACTCTAATCCTATCGTAATTTATTCCTATGGATGTGTCTATTGATTTAATGCCGTTGTGTCCACCACTGCTTCCACCATTTTTAAATTTAAGCCTTCCAAGCTTAAGATCCAAATCATCATGTATAACAATTACTCTATCTATTTTATAAAAATTTTTAACAGCACTTACGCTTTGCCCAGAAAGGTTCATAAAAGTCATAGGTTTTAAAAAAAGAAGCGAACCTTTTTTATAAAGTTCGCCTTTAAATTTTGTATTTGATATCTTTTCGCAATCTAATTCATCTAAAATAGCATCTATTACCATAAATCCTATATTATGCCTTGTATTAGCATACTCAATACCCGGATTTCCAAGTCCTGCTATTAAGATCAAAATTTATCCTTAATTAGCTGTTGTTACTCCAACTATTGCGATATTAGCACTTTCTAGCATAGTAACACCATCAGGAATTTTAACATCTTTAACTAAAATATTATCATTAACATCAAGATCACTTACATCTAAATCAAATGAATTTGGTAAATTTTCACCAACACATTTAACAGCTAGTTTTCTTTTATAATTTACCAAAACACCTTTATTTTTAAGACCTATCGGTGTTCCTGAAATTTTTATAGGTATTAAGTATTTTGACTCAACGCCGTCTAAAACAACTTTTAAATCAACATGTTTAAGCTCATTAGTAACTGGATGTTTTTGATAATCAACAACAACAACTTTCAAAGTTTTAGAGCCAACTTTTACTTCAAAGGCAAGCTTATCTTTAGAACGAAGCTCTTTTATAAAATCATTTACTTTAAAAGCCGCGTTAATATTTTCTAATCCCTTGCCATAAATATTGGCAATTAGATAACCATCTCTTCTTAAAGTCTTAGTAGACTTTTTATCGATACTCTCTCTAACAATACCTTCTAACATCATTTTTCCTTGATATAAAATAAAAATAAACTATGATTCTATCTAAAAAACATTTAATATTTTATAAATTTAATTTTTAATCATCAGAAGTTGATTTTATTTTAGGAAGAGAATATCCAGCTTTTTCATAAGCTTCTTTAATAGATTCTTTATCATTCGTATATAAATTAGAACTAACTTTAGCAAGTTTTGCATTTTTAAGTAAAATTTTAAGATTATCTCTTTTTGTAGAATTTTCTAAAGCTGATTCTTCTGTTATAACTCCAGCGTTAAACAGATCAAGTAAATGCTGATCAAAAGTTTGCATTCCAAGAGTATTTTTGCTTTCTTTTATAACATCATAAATTTCTTGATCTTTTTTATCAAGAATTTTTTCTTTTACACGATGATTATTTATAAGAATTTCAACAGCGGCAACTCTTTTAGAGTCTTTTGTTGGTATAAGTCTTTGTGATATTATAGCCCCTAAAACCGAAGCAAAGCTCATTCTTATTCTTTCTTGTTCTTCTATAGGAAACATCGATATAACACGATTTATAGTTTCTTTTGCGTCCAAAGTATGAAGCGTTGATAAAACAAGATGACCGGTTTCAGCTGCATTTATAGCTATTTCTATTGTTTCTAAATCTCTCATCTCGCCAACCAAAATAACATCTGGATCTTCTCTTAGTGCAGCCCTTAGCGCATCTTTAAAACTCGTAGCATCTTGACCTATTGAGCGTTGATTTACTATACACTTATCATCTTTATAAACAAATTCTATTGGATCTTCAATTGTAATTATATGCGAACTATCTTGCTTATTTATTCTATTGATAATACTAGCCAAAGTTGTTGTTTTGCCGCTTCCCGTAGCTCCAGTAACTAGTATGATTCCTCTTTTTATATTATCGCAAATGTCTTTTACAACAGGCGGCAAATCCAATTTTTCTATAGTTGGTAGAATTTTTGGTATAGTTCTAAAAACAGCTGACACTCCATCCATTTGAAAAAATATATTTACACGAAACCTATAATCTTCATTTATCGTATACGTAAAATCCACACTTTTTTTTTCAACAAGTTCGTCAAAACGGGTTCTAAGCAGTTCTTTGGCAAGCGTTAATCCATCTTTTTGTGAAAAAATTTCATCTGACATTGGTTTAATTTTTCCATTAAATCTCCCTCTTACAACCGAACCTGATTTAAAATGAAGATCACTTCCATTGTCACTAACTAATTTTTTCAAATAAACATTAAGCCTATCTCTTTGTTTATAATCTAGTTCATTTATATCAACAAATTTACTGCTCATTGCTAGCCTATATTTTTTTCTTTAAATCACTCATAATATCTTCAAATGATTTTACAAAAGATGATATGCCATCGTTTAAAAGATCTTTATAAACTTTAGTCATATCTATATCAGCTTTTTTTACAACATCAAAAAATTTATCTATACTATCATCACTCAATGGGCTTTTTTCTTCAAAATGAACATCTCCAAAAGCTTTGATAGTTTCAAGAGGTGCTGTATTTATTGAATTTTTATACAAAAGTTCTTTTACATAATAAGCCTTATGCAAACTATCTCCTTTTACACCTGTGCTTGCAAAAAGTGTTTTAACATTTGGTAAATTTTTCTTTTGTATTGTATTGTAAATTTTTGATGCGTTCATTATGCCTATTTGAGAAGTTGGCAGTGATTTTTCACTCATTTTAGTATCTAAAAGCCTATCAAATCTACTTACAAAAACACTTATAACAGCTTGTGGAAGATTGGCTTTGGGAAATCTTTTTATAAACTCGTTAGTTGCATTTTCAAAAGAATCCAAACAATCCAGTGCTTGTTGTGGCGAAAATACAAGAGTTGCATTTATATTTATTCCTTTTTTCATAAGTTCATTCATAGCCTCAAATCCGGCTTTTGTGGCTGGAATTTTAATCATAACATTTGGCATACCTATTGTAGAATATAAATTTTTACCCTCTTTAAAGCTACCCTCGGCATCATCGTATAGACAAGGATCGACTTCTATACTAACAAATCCATCATCATTATTTGCATAATTTTTCAGCAATTTTTCTGCAGCAAGTCTTATATCTTGTGTGGCTAAAATCTCATAAACAGTTTTTGGGTGTTTAAATTTGCAACTTTTTATGACATTTTCATAATCACTAGAATTGCAAAAAGCATTTTTAAATATCGTAGGATTACTAGTAGCACCATTTATAGTGTCTGAAGATATAAGTTCTTTAAACTCACCATTTATAAAATCTCTTTGCAAAAAATCGCACCATAGTGAAAAATTGATATTGTTATTTTTATACACAAAATACCTTTTATTTAATAAATTTAATGATTTCTCGCAAATCTTTTATATCAATGCAATGCGTTGCTTCTTTTCTTAAAATTTCATTCGCACAAAAAGCAAATGTAAGCCCAGCTTCTTTAAACATAGATAAATCATTTGCACCATCTCCAACACACATAACTTCATCTTTTTGTAAATTCATCAAAGATTTAAGCTCTTTTAACATGACACCTTTTGAGTATCCAAACATCATTTCTCCGCCAGCTTTTCCGGTAATAATGCCATCTTTTACTTGAAGATAGTTTGCAAAACTTGCATCAAAACCTAATTTTTCTTTGGCTATATCTGTAGCTAAATGATACCCGCCACTAAAAACTACAACCTTTATACCTTTTGATTTTAGATACGAGATAAGTTCTCTTGCTCCTGTTATGAAAGGAAGATTTGAAGCTATTTTTTTTGCCTCATCTTCCTTCATACCTTTCAAAAAAGAAGCTCTTTTTGTAAAACTTTCATAAAAGTCTATTTTACCAGCCATTGCTTCTTTTGTAATATCTCCAACTTCCTTACTAGCTCCAACAGCTTGTGCAAAATATGTTATTGTTTCCCCATCCATTAATGTAGAATCAAAATCACATACACAAAGCTTTATCATACTAAAACTCACGCTTTAAAAGTGAATCAACTTTTAATATCGTTAAGATATTATTATCTCTTTTTCCTATTCCATATATCATTCCACCTTTTTCTTTTAAAAGAGTTTCTGGTGGGGTATCTATTCTATTTTTTTTAATTCTTATAGCTTGAGTTAAACTATCTATCAAAAAGCCAGCCATATCTTCTTCATTTTTCATAATGATAAAACGAGTATGATCAGTAGCTTTTGTAGGTGGTAAATTAAATTTAATTCTTAAATCTATAAGAGGAATTACGGTTCCTCTAAGATTAAAAACTCCTAAAATATAATCTGGCACACTTGGAACTCTGGTATAATCAAGAGGTTTTATAATTTCTTTTATATCTAATATAGGAACAGCATACTCTTCTTGCCCAACTATAAAGCCAACTAATTGTATAACCTCATCTTCTCTGTCTATTTGAGCAGGATCAGTTATTTGTTTCTTTTGTTTCTGTAAAACTTGATTTAATTTATCACTCATAGCTCTACTCCATATTTAAGTTTTTTCTAACAACATTTTCTAAATATTCAGAAGAATATGGCTTTGTTATATACTCAGTCATGCCAACCTCAACACCTCTTAGTCTATCGGTTTTACTTGTTCTTGAAGTAACAGCAATAAGAGGTAAGAATTTGTATTTAGAATATTTTCTAATCTCACCAGCAAGAGTATAACCATCCATTCTAGGCATCTCAATATCTATAAGCACAGCATCAATAACTTTTTCACTAGTCTTTATAATATTTAATGCATCAACTCCGTTTGCCGCTTCTATAATGCTAACACCAATTGGTTCAAGTGATTTTTTCATAATATTTCTATCCATCTTAGAATCATCTACTACTAAAACAACATAATCACTTGGTTTTTCTTTTTTAGAAGCTTCAGAGCTACTTTCAATATCAGCTTTTATGTCTATTTTAATATCTTTAGCCATATCCATTATAGTTCCAACATCCACAATAAGAGTTACCTTACCATCACCTCTAATGGTTGCCCCTGCTATTCCTTTGATATTTTGTAAATAGTTACCTAAAGACTTAATAACAACCTCTTCTTGTCCTATTAAATTATCTACAATGATACCTATCTTACTCTCCACTACACCTATGACAACTACATAGGTTTGCTCTCCGCCATCAAATACTTTTTTAACATTAAATAAATCAGAAAGTCTAACAAGAGATATAACCTCATCTCTAAGTCTTAAAACATTTTTACCCTCAATTGTATAAATATCGTCAAGAGGTACACGAACTGTTTCTAAAACACTAGCCAAAGGAAGTGCATATGTTTCTTCTTGTGAACCAACAAGTAATGATTGAATAATCGCTAAAGTAAGAGGAATTTTTAGTTTTAAAACAGTTCCTCGCCCAAATTCACTATCTATATCTATGATACCGTTTAATTTCTCGATGTTGGTTTTAACAACATCCATTCCAACGCCTCTTCCTGAAACATTAGTAACTTGCGCTGCTGTTGAAAATCCTGGCTTAAAGATAAGACCAAATGCTTCTTTGTTACTCATAGCATCGGCTTCTCTTTCTGTAATCAATCCTTTTTCCATACATTTTGCTTTTAATACATCAGGATCCATTCCTTTACCATCATCGGCTATTTCTACAACTATATTATTGCCTTCGCTATAAGCTTTTAACTGAATGACACCTTTTTCTGGTTTACCAGCTGCCAAACGAGCTTCTGGGCTTTCTATACCGTGATCGCAAGAATTTCTAATTATGTGAACTAAAGGATCGCCAATAACTTCAACTATTGATTTATCAAGCTCTGTTTCTTCGCCGCTTATTTCTAAATCTATTTGTTTATTCAAATCCCTGCTTAAATCCCTTACCATTCTAGGGAATTTATTAAATACTTTTGCTATAGGAAGCATTCTTGTTTTCATAACAGCAAGCTGAATATCAGTTGTTACTATAGAAAGTGCCGCAACTACTTGGTTTAACTCCTCTAAAAATTGCTCTCCGTCATATCTTTCACTTACATCTTCATAAATCTTAATAAGTCTATTTTTGCCTAATACAAGCTCCCCAATAAGACTCATTAGATTATCTAGTCTTTTAACTTCAACTCTAATTGTTTGTTCCATTTGAGTAGAACTACTTGCTGCTACAGCTTTTGAATCAGAGTCTTTATTCTCTGGCTTAGGAGCTGGTTTTGGCTTAGGAGCTGGAGCAGGATTATCCTTTTTCTGAGCTCTTCTAGCTTTATCTTCTTCCTTTCTAACTTTAAGAAGTCTTTCTATCTCGGCTTCAACTTCAGATTCACTAAGAGAATTTACATCCACTTCTTCTTCTGGCTCCTCTTTTGCAGGCTCTTCTACCTTTTCTTCTTCTTTTGGTTTTTCTTCCTCTTTTTTAGGAGACACTGGAGCAGAACCATCTCCACCCGAAATTTGATCCAATCTAGAGCAAACATCAGTTATATCAAGTCCTATTGCAGTATCATTTCCATTATCTCTAATAGATCCTAAAAGATTTTTCATATCATCAACTGATTCTAAAACAACATCCATAACATCTGGAGTTATTTTTAACTCGCCTCTTCTAGCTTTATTTAAAACATCCTCCATATGATGAGTAAGTCTTGTTAATATATCAAAATTTAAAAAAGACGAACTACCTTTTACTGTATGCGCAACTCGGAAAATTCTATTTAAAAGCTCTAAATCCTCAGGATTAGCCTCAAGCTCTACAAGATCGTGATCTATTTGTTCAACTAGCTCAAATGCTTCAACGAGAAAATCTTCTAATATTTCTTGCATATCATCCATTGTTTTCTCCTATTTAGCAGTATTTTTATGTTTATTTACTACTCTTAAAACTTCTTTACAAAGAATAGTAGCATCAAATTTAGTCAAATAAGCATCAGCACCGGCTTGCTCACCTTGAGCAATACTTTGCTCATTATTTAATGAAGAGTTAAAAATAATTGGTATATTTTTAAACTTATCGTTATTTTTTAATTTTGAAGCAAAATGATATCCATCCATTAAAGGCATCTCTATATCACTAACTATGATTTTGAGATTTTTTTCTAAATCATCCCCATAAGCCTCATAAAGATCTTCCATCTTTTGTATACCATCTACGCCATCTTTAGCTTCAATTACTTTAAGACCCATTTTTTCAAGTGAATCTCTTAAAAGTTTTCTAGCAGTTGAACTATCATCTAAAATTAAGCACAATCCATCCAGCATATCTCTTTTTTCTATATTAAAGTTCATTTTTGGAGAATATATGCCAAGCTCTTCAACTATGCTTTCAAGGTCTAGTATAAGCAAAACTTCATCATTTTCTATCTTGGTAACACCTGTAATCTTACCTTTTTCAAAAGCACCGCCTTCTGATGAAAAACTTGCAGGTTCTATATTTTCCCAACTAATTCTACGAATTCTCTTAGCTTCATGAACTATAAAACCTATAAGAATATCACTAAATTCAGTGATAATTACTCTTGGTTTTATCTTGAGATCATCTGGAACTTTTACATTCATCCATTTTGAAAGGTTTACAACAGGTATAACAACACCTCTTAGATCAAAAATTCCATCTATATATTCTGGAACTCCAGGTAACTCGGTGAGATTTGGCATCTTTATGATTTCACGAACTTTGGCTACATTAACGCCATAAATTCCCTCATAAGGACCTTTTTCGCCTTGTTTCATGATTCGAAAATCAACAAGCTCCATCTCACTAGAGCCCATTTTAGAACTATTATCAAACATTATGGCCCCTTAGATTTAATTGTTTGTTTGAGTCGTATTCTACTATAAAGTATCTTTGGTCACACGCAAAACTAGATAAATTTATATATCTTTTATTTTCAATAATCAGTTCTTCGCCTTGATGATAGTGTCCTTCGATAATTAAATTTGCATTATAATGATGAATTTTAGGTATTAAAACGGATTTAAAATCATTAATTTTATATGCTAAATTTTTACTATTTTGACTTTTTAAAATAGATTTTGATATCTTAAATTTAATCTTTCTATCAATAAAATTTAAAAAAGTCAAAAAATATTTATTTCTAAGAATTAAAAGCAAATAAGCACTTACAAATGGTAAAAACTTATCACCATGCGCAATCAAAACATCGTTTTTATTGATATCTTTAAACTTTACAGGCTGAGAATATATATCAAAAACTACAACATTTGGAAATATTCTTTTAAGATTAAAATCATGATTTCCTTCGAAAAAAAATATTTGAGTAGTTTTTGAAATTTCATTTATCAAATTTATCTCATAAACATAAAAACTCTGGGTAAAATCGGCATAATCGGAAAGAAAATCAAAAATATCTCCAAGCAAAAAAAGCTGTTTAGTCTTTATCTTGCCACTATAAATATCTTCTAAAACACGGATAAATTCCTTTCTTGAACTATTTATGTGAACATCTGCTACAAAAATAGCTCCATCTTTTATCTCATAATCCATATGCGATTTTTGGAAGTCCAAGACTTTCATCAAATCCAAACATTAAATTTGCATTAGCAATAGCTTGAGAGCTTGCACCTTTTAGTAAATTATCTATGGCTGAGTTTATAAAAAGTAAATTTTCATGTTTTTGTGCAAAAATATCGCAAAAATGCGTTCCAACTACATTTTTTACGACAACTGGTTCATTTTTTACCCTAATAAATGGTGCGTTTTTATAAAACTCTCTTAAAATTTCTTTTTCGTCTATGTCTTGTTTTAAATTCACATAAACACTTACAAGCATTCCCCTTGTAATCGGGACAAGATGGGGGATGAAATGAAGCGAAATTTGAGAATTTAAAAGCATTTCAATACGCTCTTTTATCTCATCTGCATGTCTATGTTTAAAAGGATTATAGGCATTGATATTTTCATTAACAGAGCAAAAATGACTTGTAGTTTTAAGGCTTTTTCCAGCCCCACTTACGCCGCTTTTTGCATCTATTATAACTCCAAATTTAGTATCTATAAAATTTATAAAAGGTGCTATGGCTAAAAGCGAAGCAATAGGATAACAACCAGGATTTGCAACTATTCTAGCAGTTTTTATCTTTTCTTTATTTAATTCAACCAAACCATAAACCGCTTGTTTTAAGCCATCTTTATCAATGTGAGCTGTATAATTTTTCTCATAAAGCTCTAAACTAAGCCTATAATCAGCCGATAAATCCACAACTTTTACATCTTTAAAAGATAAAAGCTCTTTGGTAAAATACATAGATTTTTCGTGCGGAAGAGCTAAAAAAACTATATCACATTTTTTTGCAACTATCTTTGGATCTGCTACTTCTATATCCATATCTAAAATGCCATCAAGTAGTGGAAAAATTTCATCTGTTTTACTAGCACTAGAAGCAGCCAAATAAGAAATTTCAAAATTTGGATGATTTAGCAAAATTTTAATAAGCTCTAATCCAGTATAACCACTAACTCCGATAATACCAGCTCTAAATTTCATTTTTAATCCTCAAATTTTATAGGCTTATAACAAACTTCTAAAATCTCTACATCGCTTGTTCCATTTGGCAAATGAAGTGTTATCTCATCGCCTTCTTTTTTACCAATTAGCTGTTTTGCTAAAGGAGTATTTATGGATATCAATCCTTTAGAAATATCACTTTCACTAATGCCAACTATCGTATAATGTTTTTCAAGCTCAGTTTCTACATCCAAAATTCTAACACTTGAGCCAAATTTAATGCTATCATGTGAATACGTGCTAGGATCTATAACATTTGCTCTACTTATAATGTCGCTAAGTTCTGCAATCTTTGCATCTATAAAAGCTTGTTTTTCTTTTGCTGCATGATATTCTGCATTTTCTTTTAAATCGCCGTGGCTTCTTGCTATGTCTATTTCTTTTACAATTTGTGGTCTTTGAACATTTTTTAAATCTTTAAGTTCTGCTGTAATTTTCTCATAACCATATGCAGTCATTGGTTCTGTCATAATTTTTCCTTTTTTAGTTTTATTATATCATTTGATTTTAAAATTTTAAGTATTTATCAAATTTGCTACATTTTTTGCACTTCCATTTTGCAAATATTCCCTTAATTCTTTAGATGCTGTTATAAATTTATCTAAATTGTAATTTTTATAAGAATTTAATAAATTTCTAGCATTTACTTCATCTTGGATAAACTCGTCATTTAGCTGCTCTTTTCCCATAAAATCAAAAAATATATTTGCAAGCCCAATGTGATTTAGCTTTACAAAAAGTTTTGCTATAAAAACGTCTATAGATTTTGCTTTGTAGCACAACACAAAAGGAGTGCCTATGAGTGCTGATTCAAGCGTTGCTGTTCCAGAGCAAATAAATGCAAAATCGCTATTTTTCAAAATCTCAGTAGTGCCACTTTGGACACTAAACTCGCTCACATCGCCATAAATTTCATCAACTTTATTTTCGTAAAAATGCGGCACACAAAGAACTTTTTTAGACTTTATACTTTTTGCACACTCTTTAAAAATAGGCATTAAACGCTTTATTTCAGATCTTCTAGAACCCGGTAAAAATGCTATTTGATTACAATGTTTATCTTTATCTTTAAACACATTTATCTCATCTAAAAGCGGATGTCCCACATAAATACTGCGAGTATAAAACTGATTGTCAAAAGGTAAAATAGAAGCCAAGTTATCGCAATATGCTTCAACTTTTTTAACTCTTTTTGGCTTCCATGCCCAAACTTGTGGCAAAATGTAGTATGTTATTTTAGTTTTTATTTCGGCTTCTTTTATAGCTTTTGCTAAAGGAATATTAAAAGCAGGCGAATCAATTAACAACACATGATCACATTCTTTAGCAAGCTTTACCATCTCTTTGATAGCTTTTTTTGCTTTAAAGATAAGCGGCACAATTTCTACAAAACCCATTGCCGAAAACTCTTCACTTCTCATATAAGGATTTCCAAATTTAGGGTCAAAAATACCTTTTAATTCATAATTTTCTAAATACTTCAAAACCTCTTTAAAATGCAAATTTGCAGAAGGCTCTAAGCACGATACTAATAGCTTTTTCATAAAAATATCATCCAAATTTTTATTTTGATTATATCACATTTAGGCAAATAGCTATAATTTAGTTATTTGATATTTATTATCAGTTTAATTATAAATTTAGTTTTTGTATTTTATAATAACGATTATCAAATACAAAGGAGATAAAATGTCAGTTTTGGTAGTTGGTGCAGACGAAATAACGCCAATAAAAGCTGTTTTAAACAACTTAGGAGCAGATAAGATAGAACACTGGGATGCAAGAAATGAAAACAGAGTAAATAGAAAACCAATTCCAACTAAAACAGATTGTGTGGTAATGCTTACGAGTTTTTTAAATCATAACACTATGAAAAAAATAAAATCTGAAGCAAAAAAACGCAAAATTCCAGTAGTTTGTGCAAAAAGAAGCGTAAGTCATGTTTATTGCGAATATTGTAAAATCTTTGGTTTAAACAAAGAATGCGAGAACTGCAATGAGTGATAAACTTTTTTTGTATAATTATGCCACACAAAGCAAAGTGCCGGCTTATTATACAAAATTTGCAACCTTAAAGGAAAGTTTGGAGCATTACGCCAATGATCTTTTGTATCCAAAAAATCTAAAATTTACGCAAGCAAAAGATATATGCTTGCAATCAAATTTGATAATACAAGCATATAAAACCAAAAATTTCAAAAAATTAAAAAATACAATTGGTTTACCAAAATTAAAAGCTGCACAAATTTACTCAGAACTTATACACAATGAATATAATTTCGATTTAATATTTAGAGATTTTGTTCATGGAAAAATTGTATCAAAAAATGCAGATAAAAAAGTGTATTGCAAAAATTCTTTGATAATTATAGAAAATGGAGATGAAAAATTAGGCATAATGACAAATTATAAAAAAGTTGATATAAATAATTTAAATTCTTTAAAATGTGATATTGCCAAGGCTTTGGATATAAAAAAAGATCAGAATTTACAAAATTTATATATAGTTTGTCCGCGAAATTTAAGTTTTAGAAAACATATAGAAATAAAAGCACAAAATAGTGATTATATGGGCGTAAAAATAGTGCCATATACACTTACAAATCTTAAAATAAAGGAAAAAAGATGATAGGAATAATTTATGGCTCAACTCTTGGTAATACAGAAGATGTTGCAAACAAAATCGCAAATGAACTAGGGCTTGAATGCAAAGTAGTAAATGTAAGCGATATCAAGCCTAGTGATATAAATGCTTTTGATAAATTGATAATTGGCTCATCAACCTGGAATGACGGGGAACTTCAAGATGATTGGGAGAGTTTTGATTTTGATAGCCTAGAGATTAATGGTAAAACAACAGCCTTTTTTGGCACTGGAGATTCACAAAGCTATAGTGATACATTTTGCAATGCAATGGGAATATTATATGAAACTTTTAAAGAAAAAGGAGCAAATATAGTTGGGCAAACCGATACTAGCGAATATAATTTTGATGAAAGCAGTGCTGTTATAGATAATAAATTTATAGGACTTGCACTAGATATAGATAATGAAAACGATAAAACAGATGAAAGAATAGCTAATTGGGTAAATTTAATAAAACCAAATTTTGAGTAATTTAAATTTGGTTTTAAATGTATATTAAAATAAAATTAGAGAAAATAGTAGCGAAAATGTCCGCTGTCTTTTGGTTATTTTAATATACTTAATTTTGGTTTATGCAAAAGATTTTGGCATGTAAATTTAAAATATACTATTTTGCGTTTTTAGATATTGTTATTAAAAATAGCTTTTTAAATTTAAGCCTATCTTTTGCTATTTTATAAAATTTAATGCCTAATTTTTTATCTATAAATTTAGTATGATTTTGAAATTTTAGCAAAGACTAGATGGTTAATTTCGACAATCTCTCGCAAAATTTCCAGCTTGTGGCATTTAGTTTTATCAAAAAAGCTATTTTTACAAAGTATGACAAAAATTTAGAGAATTTTTTAAAATTTAATTTGTGTTTGCAGTAAATACTGTGTCATTGCGAGATTTGCAAAGTAAAATCAAAACAATCCATATAAAATTTTGTAAAGTTTATAAATAAATTTTTGTTAAAGATATGGATTATCACTAAAATTTGCCTAGAAAATTTTCTCGCAATGAGGGGATTTTAAAATTTAGTTAATTTCAAATTTTGCATTTTTGATTTCAAAAAATCCTAACATTGCATTTAAGATTGCGAATTTATCAGCCTTTAAAAGCTCGCTTATGCCGAAATCTAGTTCCTTTAAAAAGCCGATTTGCAAAAGTCTCTCGCGAGTTGTGCCTTTTAAAAGTGGCGATTTTGGTGTTATCCAAATGCCATGCAAAAAAATTGCGATATTTGCTATTGAAGTGTCCGTTAAAACACCATTTTTATCCACAATAATATCACTACAATCGCCTTTTTGCAAGAAAAGTTCATTAATCTCGCTTCGATCTAAAAATTTTCTCTCGTAAGAAATTTTGCTTTTTAAAACCTTGAAACTACTAAAATTTCTAGCTTTGTAGCTAAAATTTTCACTACTTATAAAATTCCCAAGCTCATCATAGATAATTTTTGTTCTAAAAAGTCCATTATTAGGCACTTTTATCACTTCATTAAAGTCAAATTTCAAGTTTTCGCGAACTGAGTTTTGAGCTCTTTTTATGTGAAATTCCAAATTTTTAGCCTCAAAATTTTGCACTTTTATTGTCTCAAAAAGTAAAATAGGCTTTTTTGATAAGCTCATCAAACTCCTTTCTTGCGGTGCTTTCAAGTGTAATTCCACCGCCACTAAAAAATTTCAAACCACTTGGCGAAATTTCAACAAATCTAATCAAAACAAAACTTCGCAAAACTCGTCCATCAAAATGCACAAAAACACCAGTATAAAAACCTCTTTTTTCACACTCAACTTCGCGTAAAATCTCGCAAACTCGCATTTTTGGGGCACCAGTAATAGAGCCAGCTGGTAAAATTTTCTCAAACAAATCACCAAAATTTTGTGAAAAATGCTCACTTAGACGCCCTGAAATTTTAGTGCTTGTTTGTAAAATTTCGCCTCGTTTTGTTTTAATCTTGCTAAAATAGCGAAATTTTTCCACTTGCACTGCACTAGAGACCATATTTAAGTCATTTCGCATAAGATCAGTTATCATTGCTTGCTCAGACAACTCTTTTTTGTCATTTAGCAAAATTTCGCGTGCCATTGGGATTTTGGCGTCAATTGTGCCTTTCATCGGATAGGTTGAAATTTTGCGATTTTTGATTTTGACAAAAAGCTCTGGAGTAAAGCAAATAAAGCGGTTTTTTAACATAATTTTAAGCGGAGCGGTCGAGTGTTTATAGATTGTTTTAGGGCTTAAATTTGTGTGAAATGGCGTTGCAAAGCACAAATTAGCAAGATAGCAATGCCCTAAACGCATATATTTTTGCACCTTGTTAAAGGCAGTTTTGTAAGCTTTAAATTTCAACGAGAATTTTTTCATTTTATATGAAATTGTTCGCTTTTTTTTGGCGTTAAATTTAAATTTCACGCCAAAATTTTTAGCCTCACTAAGTTTGCAAACTATATCATTTTCAGGCTCATCGTAGCTCAAAAGTGCGATAAATGGTGTTTTATTTTGACTAAAATTATTCATTTTAGCAATATTTTCTTGTGTCAAAATTCTCCTTTTAAAATATTATAAAGCTAGTTTTTAACTATTTATAAAAATTTTCATTTTAAATTTAAACTTACTCACGCCAATTATACAACTTTAAGATAATTAATTTAAATATGTGTGAATTTTAATAATTAAATGCATAAATATCGTTGAAAATAAAAATAATACTTTTACAAGAAATTTAGTATCAAAGATGAGCGTATTACTTGTAAGATAATTTAGATATTTAAAATAGAAATTTTAAACTAGAAATGATGGATTTTACACTAATGCGTAAGTGTGGATAAAAATAAAGATTTAATTTAACCAAACTTTGACCTACTTTCATAGACACTCAGTCTTGAAATTTTAAAATAGAATATTAAAAAAATTAATTAAAAATATCTTAGAAAATAATCAACAAAATTTAGAATTTGCTAAAACGATATTTAAAAGCGATGATTTAAAAACACTAACTAATAAGAAAATTTAAAAATAAATTACTTATCCCTATCAAGCATTGCGATACCATAATACCAATAAACGATCAAAGCAAGACTTTTTTGCAAAACCTAGCGAAAATTACAATATCATCTTTTTTGTAAGTTTTCTTTCGCAAATTTTCTAACTTCACTGTCTAAAAAAACCACATCTTCTATATTGTTTGTTTTAATATTTGTAAATTTATCAAGCGAATTAAAAATAACCTTTGAAATATCCAAAAAAGAACATTTTTTATCCAAAAATGCATAAACACCGATTTCATTTGCCCCATTTATAATAACACCTAAATCTGGATTTTTTAAAACCTCATCTTTTAGCGAAAATATTGGATATTTTTTAAAATTTATTTTTTTAAATTTAATGCTTTTTAGTTTTAGCAAATCAACATTTTCTAAAACTTGCGGAACTTTATCTTCAAAAATAGCATGAGCTATGGCTAAAATCATATCTGTTTTTGATATATGAGCTGTAGTTGAGCCATCTTTAAAATTAACTAGGGCGTGGATAATAGAATTTGGCTCTATTATGGCATTTATATTTTTTATGCCAAAAAGCCAAAAAGCTTCCATAACTTCAAAAAGTTTATTTGCCATAGTTGCACTATCTATAGTTATCTTAGCACCCATATCCCAGTTTGGATGTTTTAGTGCGTCACTTGGCGTAACATTTTTTAAAGCTTTTAATGGAGTTTTATAAAACGCACCTCCGCTTGCAGTTATGACAAGTTCTTTTATCTTATGTGGACAACTAAGCAAAAATTTAAGTCCAAAATGTTCGCTATCTATAGGATTTATAGCTAATGCATCTAAAAATTTACCGCCGGCTACTAAGCTTTCTTTATTTGCTAGTGCTAGTTTTTTACCACTTTTTTGCAAAGTATAACTTGGCATAAGTCCTGCAAAACCAACTATAGAATTTATAGCTATATCATCATCACATTCATTTATCATATCCAGTAAGCCATCTTTGCCACAAAAAACTTTATCATGATTAACGAAAGATTTTAAATTTTTATCTTCTATGCAGACAAATTTGGGCTTAAATTCATCTATTTGCTTATTTAGAATTTTATAATTTTTAGCACAACTTAAGGCTGAAATTTTTATATTATGTTTTCTTGCTAAATTTAAAGCATTTGTGCCTATGCTTCCAGTTGAACCAAGTATAATCATACTAAAACCAAATACATTGCAACACTAGCAAACAAATACGCATCAATCCTATCTAACATTCCACCATGACCTGGGAAAATATCCCCACTATCTTTTACACCAGCAATCCGCTTTATATAACTTTCAAAAAGATCGCCAAATACTCCAAAAATGGCTATTAAAAAACTAACCAAAATGGCTTTAATAAACACAAAATCAAACAAATTATATGAAATCAAAGCTCCACCAATACTAGCAAGAACAACTCCGCCCATAACGCCTTCTAAGGTTTTATTTGGAGAGCTCTTAGAAAAAGATGTTTTACCAAATTTTTTACCTACAAAATACGCACCACTATCGCATACAATAGCTGTAAATAGCATATAAAATATATAATTTATACCAAAGGAAATATATATATCAAACATTATAAGAAATGGTGCAAGTGGATATAAAAATGGATATAGTATTTTTAAATTTTCCACCTTAAAATAAGCCACAAACGAAGCTAAAACTAGCATATAACAACCAATTAGTTTTGGAGATATAAAATTTACTTCATCATTTGAGCTAAAAATAAAGACAAAAAGATAAAAAGCTAATGCCAAATAGACTAAATTTCTGTTTTTAATATCAAAAAGTTTTAAAGATTCTAAAAAAGCAAAGTAAATAACTACACCAAACAATAAAAAATTTATAATAAAAATATCTAAAACGCATACTAAAATCAGTAAAGCAAAAAGAATGATTCCTGTGTAAATTTTACTATTCATAACTCTCCTTTTTGTAAATTATAGCTAAAATTTACTTATATTTTTATATCTAAAATTTGTCCTTCTATAGAATCATCTAACTCTTCTTCTAGGTCGTTTTCTTCTTTATTTTCATCCTTATTTTGAGTTTTTTGTGCCTCTTCTTGAGCTTCTTCTTGTGCATCAGCGTGTTTTTTTTCATGCTCACGCTCTGGATCTATTTTATATATCTCTTCAGCGGGTCTAACTTCTTCAACTTCTTTTTTATCTTTATTTGTTGCTTCAAGCATAGCTAAATTTTGTGCATCAAGTCTTGCTTGAAAATCGTTTTGAGTTGAAGCTGCAACTCCCATATTTTGATTTACATATATTGTGCTTCCTATCGCTGATACAGGCATTTTAACTCCTTTATAAAACTACTCCTTATTTATGTATATCGTCTTATAATTGATATAATTTACATGAGAATCTTTGATGATTTTTACATTTTCTCTTTTTGTATAATCAACTTGATAATTTCCTGGATTTTTAGTGCTAAAATTTACACATATCTGACCAGCAAAATATATAACTTCATCGCTCATTATTTTTTTGTTTGTTTTTACTATAACATGGGCACTTGGAATATCTTTTAAATGAAACCAAAAATCATTTTTTGATGCATTTTTTAGTAAATTCGCATTGCCTTTTTGATTTTTACCAACACTTATTTTAAACTCATCGATATAGAAATTTTGCACATCTAAAGACATTGTATCAACTTTTTTTACATTTTTTGCTTTTGGATAAATTATCTCAAGCTCTACTACTGATTTTGCTGAGTTTATAAGCGAAAGCAAATTTTCATAAAAAGCTATTTTTTCATTTAAATTTTTTCTTTCTATATCAATGCCCTGGGCTTTTTGCTTTAGCTTTTTTGATCTGTTCCAAAATGAATTTGCACTATTTTTTGGACTTTCTTCTAAATTTAAGGATACAACCTTGCCATTAAAATCTATTAAATTTATATTTCTATCATAATCATTTAACATACTTAAATTTGCCAAAAGAAGTGTAGCGTTTTTGCTATAAATTTCACTTTGAGCCAACAAATCATCTTTATTTTCCAGCTCATTTAAACTACCAAGTAAATTTTCTATCTTTTTACTAATCTGAGAAATTTTTATCTGCTTAATTTGACTAAATTTATTATCAACTATTTTGGAAAACTCGTTTTTAAAAAAATCATCGAAATTCTCTATCTTTTCACATGATTTTTCTTTTATCAAAAATGGTTCAAGTGGTAGCAATTTTTTACCAACTTTTATTGATCTAAAATCATTTTCATGGTGCCTTAATGCTTCTAAAATAATATCATTTTCATCAGTTATTATGACATTTGTAAAGCGACCTGTAAATTCCATAACAAGATAGCTTTTTAATGCTTTATATGAACCGCTATAAATTGTTTTAAAAACTAAAATTCTATTATTTTTTGGCACAAAAATATCTACTATATCAGCCCCGGTAAAACGCTTTTTCAAAATAGTATCAAAAGGAGCTTTGTATTCTTTTTGAAAGATTAAATTTGGATTTTGATATATACTAGAAATATCTTTACTTAAATCAAAAATGAGTTCAAAATTATTATCAAATCTGATAAATATAATATTATCTTGAATTCTTTTTATCTTTGTTATTTTTTTAAATTTAGTAAGAAAACTTGCAATCTGTGTTAAATTTGAATACTTCATAACATTCATTATAGCAAATTTAGCCGTTTTTTGATACAATCTTATTAAAATTTACAAGGAAATGCTATGCCACAAACAATCACAGAAAAAATATTTTCAGATCATGTAGGTTATGAAGTTTATGCGGGACAAATCATAGAATGCCCCATAGATATGGTTATAGGAAACGATATAACAACGCCAATTTCAATAAAAGCTTTTGAAAAAAGCGGTGCAAAAAAACTTGCAAACCCAGATGGTTTTAGCATAGTATTAGACCACTTCATACCGCCAAAAGATATAGCCTCAGCAAATCAAGCAAAAATAAATAGAGACTTTGCTTACAAACACAATCTTAAAAACTTTTTTGATGAAAAAGATATGGGTATTGAACACGCTCTTTTGCCACAAAAAGGTTTAGTTGTGCCAGGAGATGTTATAATAGGAGCCGATTCACACACCTGTACGCACGGTGCACTTGGTGCATTTTCAACAGGCATGGGCTCAACCGACATTGCATTTGCAATGATTAGTGGTAAAAATTGGTTTAGAATTCCATCTAGTATAAAAGTTATTTTTAGCGCAAAGTTACCAAAATTCGTTTATGGAAAAGATCTCATACTTGAAGTTATAAGACAAATTGGCGTTGATGGGGCACTTTATAAAACATTAGAGTTTTGTGGCGATAGTATAAAAGAGCTAAGTATGGATGATAGATTTTCGCTTTGCAATATGGCTATAGAAGCTGGAGCAAAAAATGGAATTATCGCAGCTGATAATATAACAAAAGAATTTTTAAAAGATAAAAATTTAGCAAGAGAGCCAAAATTTTTCTACTCGGATAAAGACGCCGTATACGAAAAAATTTTAAACATAGATGTAAGCAAACTTGAACCAATAGTAGCATATCCGCATTTGCCAAGCAATGGCAAAAGCATAAGCGTTGCAAAAAAAGATAATCTAAGTGTAGATCAAGTTTTCATTGGAAGCTGTACAAATGGTCGCTTAAGCGATTTAAGGATAGCCGCACAAATCTTAAAAGGAAAAAAAGTCGCACAAAAAACAAGACTTATCATAACTCCAGCAACACAACAAATCGCAAGAGAAGCAGAAAAAGAAGGGCTAATAGAAATTTTTATAAACGCTGGAGCATTAGTAAGCAATCCAACATGTGGAGCATGTCTTGGTGGGTATATGGGTATTTTAGCTAAAAATGAACGCTGCGTTGCTACAACAAACAGAAATTTCATAGGTAGAATGGGCGATAGAACTAGCGAAATTTACCTTGCAAACTCAGCAGTTGCCGCAGCTTCTGCAATAGCAGGGAAAATAGCAGATCCAAGAGATTTGTAAAAATGTTTAAACATTGCGTTATATTAGCAGGTGGAAAAAGCTCAAGAATGGGAAGCGATAAAACAAAGCTTCCTTTTGGGGAATTTGAAACTTTAGTTGATTTTGAAGTAAGCAAATTTGATAAAATTTTTCAAAACATTTATATCAGCTCAAAAAACCATAAATTTTCAGATAAATTTAAAACCATAGAAGATAAATTTGAAAACTTTTCTCCAATGGGAGCACTATGGCAAATACTTTCAAATTTTAAAGATGAGTATATTTTCATAGTTCCAGCAGATATGCCCTTTATAAGCATACAAACTATAAATTTGCTTTATGAAAATTTGCAAAATTCAGACATAATAAACCCAAGAGATGATGAATTTACGCACTCTTTATGTGGATTTTTTCATTCAAAAGTTGCTAGTATTGCAAAAGAATTATATGAAAACAATATACACAAAATAGGCTTTTTAAGACAAAAATGCAATGCAAAAACATTATATTTTAAAAATAATAATGAGTTTTTTAACATCAACACACCGCAAGATTACCAAAAAGCTAAAGAATTTCTGTTACAAATTTAAATATTTTGAGAGAATACACACTAAAAGATTTTATAAAATAACAAAAAGGGATAGCCTTTTGGCAATCCCTTTTATATTTATGATATTAGATTATTGTTTTAATTGAAGTAAGGTATTTAACATTTGATCACTTGTAGTGATGGTTTTAGAACTTGCTTGGAAACCTCTTTGTATAACAATAAGATTTGTCAAAGCCCTACTTAAATCAACATTACTCATCTCTAACGCACTTGATTGAATTTTTCCTCTACCTGCAGTTATAGCCTCACCTATGATAGCTTCCCCTGAGTTTGGAGAAACGGAAAATAGAGTTCCGCCCTCGCTTGTTAGACCCTCATTATTTATAAATTTAGCCATAGCAATCTTAGCAAGACCAAGACTGCGACCATTTGTAAAGCTACCTATGATAGTTCCAGATTCATCTATCTTTATACCATCTAAATCTCCGCCCTTATAACCATCTTGAGTAAAAAATTTGGTATGTGATTTTGCATCATGAGCCACAAGACCATCTGAATCACCGGCTGTTCCAAGATCTAATAAAATCGGTTGTCCTCCAATAGAACCGTTATTTGAACTATATTGAATGCTAGTAGGATAATATGTTGCAAGTGTTCCATCTGGATTAAATGTAACTTCGCCTACAACCAAATTTGATGGAAGCGTTGTATTGCTAGAAAAGTTTATTTTTGCTGGTTCTGGTACTTGAATAATAATTTTCCATCTAGTTCCGCCATTATCAGCATAACCTTCCTTAATAAAGTCAAATTTTATATCTTTTGTTCCGCCAAGAGAATCATAAATAGGAGTTGTGGTGCTATGAGCCGATATATAACTGGCTTGAGTAGTCTTTGGATAATCGTTTGCATTTAATGCTCCCCTCATTGGAGACATAACTTCTGTAAATCTTATATTTTCTCCTATATTATTTGCAGGATCTGTTAAACCTGTTATATATAAATTCATTGCTTTACCCGACTTATCAGGATTATCTGTAAATTTATTTTTTATTTCAAACTGACCTTCTTTGTTTACAGATACTTCTACTCCCATATTTTTATCATCATCGGTTTTTCCATCTTCTCCATTATAATCAACATTTACTCTAGCATCTTCTTGCATAGCGTGTCTTAAGTCGTCCGTAGAATGAAAAAATCTTTCCGCTTTATCATCATAAGCATCTTTTCCAGCAGCTATAGTGCTTGATGGCAATTTTGGATCTGCTTTTGGATCTTTATATGTGCCAATTTGTGCAGTTGTGTATTTATATTGATAAGCTGTTATAATCTTGTTTTCCTCTATACCAAGACCTTCGTTAACATCTGTAATTTTGATATTTTTTGTTTTATCTGTAGTTCCTAAATCATTTTGGTTTGCTAGTTGTATTTGAGAACCATTTATCACCACAGCTTTAACCCCAGTTTCTTGAGAATGCCCATTTATAAGCCTTGCAAGATCTGCTATACTATTTACTGTTCCTTTTATTTGTGTTTCATTTATAGTTACATCAAAACCAGAACCATTTACGGGATCAATAGCATCTATATCAATTGGTTGCGTTTTAGCTGTGGCATAACTAACCCATATACCTTGACCCTCTCTTAGATTATAAGCTTGTCCTTTTTGATTGTGAAGTATGCCCATATCTACTGCTTTTTCTACTAATTTATAATCGCTATTTTTGGTATTTTTAAAAGCATCGTCTATATTTTCATCATGTAATTCAGCTTTGCCTTCAGCCTTTCCATCACCATTTCTATCTGTATATCCACGAAATGAATCTAACTCATAAATAGGAATTTTTTCATCACCTATATTATCTCCAGTATTTAGAGTAGCTGCTATATCAAGCTTAGTTGTTGCCTTTGCTGGCATTGTAAGATCGGGTTTTACAATTATATTTTTCACTTGACTTGTTGAATCTATTTTGCCTGTTTCTTCATCTCTCATCCAACCTTGCACAATATAACCAGCATTATTAACAAAATTTCCATATTTATCAAAAAGAAAGTCGCCATTTCTAGTATATTTTTGAGTATAGCCGCCATCGCCACTAACTATAAAAAATCCATCGCCTTGTATAGCAACATCTGTTAATTTTTCTGTAGTTTGAACTGAGCCTTGTTTAAAAATTTTTGTAACACTTGTAACACTTGTTCCAAGCCCAACTTGCATACTATTTGTACCTCCAAGATCGCCTTGAGGACCTGTTGCAATCTTAGATGTTTGACTCATCATATCTTCAAAATTTGCTCTTGAGTATTTATATCCTGTCGTACTAACATTTGCTATGTTGTGTCCTTCAACATCCATTGCTATTTGGTGTGCTCCAAGTCCAGATACTCCGGACCAAAGTGATCTCATCATAGTTTTATCCTTTTATATAATTTTATTAAAAGTATAAAAGCAAAATATGTTCCAAAATTATTTTTTATTAGATTGAAGCTTAAAAAGATAAAAGAAGCAAAATGCTTCTTTTATCTAAAAAAGTGTCTAGCAAACACTTTTAACATTTATAGCAAGACCGCCAAGAGATGTTTCGCGGTATTTTGAGTTCATATCTTTACCAGTTTCATACATAGTCTTTATAACATCATCAAGTCCAACTCTAGGTGTGCTTTTTCTTGTTAGTGACATTTTAGCAGCAGAAATCGCTTTTATAGCACCAAAAGCATTTCTTTCTATACAAGGAATTTGCACAAGTCCATCAACAGGATCACAAGTAAGACCTAAATGGTGTTCCATTGCTATTTCAGCAGCACTACAAGCTACGATAGCACTTCCGCCACTAACAGTTGCCATAGCAGCAGCAGCCATTGAACTTGCACTTCCTATCTCAGCTTGACAACCAGCCTCAGCACCACTTATAGAAGCATTTTTTTTATAAAATGAGCCTATTAGCATGGCAGTTAGTAAAAACTCTATAGCTTTTTCTTCACTAAAAATTTTGGTGTGATTCTTAAGATATAGCATTACGGCTGGAACCACAGCACAAGCACCATTTGTAGGAGCGGTTACTACCTTGGCTCCACTTGCGTTTTCTTCGGCTATAGCTATAGCATATAAAGATACATAATCAAGTATAGCCATTGGATCATCGCTTGCATAAAGTCTTTCGTAAAGCCCTTTTGCTCTTCTATGAAGCTTTAAATTTCCTGGTAAATCTAGACTTTTTGGATTTATACCAGCTGCAAATGCTTCTTGCATTACATCCCAAATTTCCAAACAATACTCTTTTATCTCTTGAAGCGAGTGGAATTGAAGCTCATACTCTAAAGATAGTTTTGCCAAATTCCATCCATTTTTACTGCATATTTCTAAAGCATCTTTGGCATTATTTATACTCATAAAACCATCTGGCAATTTTTCTTCTTTTTTGCCATCTTTTAGATATATCTCAAGCTCAACTTTACTCATAACAAAACCGCCACCGATAGAATAATATGTTTTTTCTTCTACTAAACTACCATTACTATAAGCACTAATTACTAGACCATTTTCATGAAGCGGTAAAAAATCTTTGTGAAAAACAATATCTTTATTGTAATCAAAGGATATCTGTTTTTTATCACATAGTTTCAAAACTCCATCGTTCAAAGCTCTGTTATTAATATCTTCTTGCGCAGATGAATTTATAGTTTTTGGCTCTAAACCACTAAGTCCCCATAAAAGAGCTTTATCAGTTAAATGCCCTTTGCCAGTTAGCGACAAAGAGCCATATAAATCTATTTTGATTTTATCGATTAAATCTAGCTTATCTTCTATAAGTTTGCAAAATAAATTTCCAGCAATAAGTGGTCCAAGAGTATGAGAAGACGATGGACCAACTCCTATCTTAAAAATATTTAAATTGCTCAAATTTTATCCTTAAAATGTAAAAATAACTGTTATTATAGTTAAAAGTCCAGTTATAAAAACAAAAGCATCTAAAGCTTTGTTTTGGAACTTTTTAAGTTTTGAAACTGTATAGATAGCAATCATCGGCATTATAAATAAAATAGCTGCGATAATTGGTCCTCCTAAATTTTCTATGAAACCTAAAACGCTTGGATTTTCATAAGCTGTAAAAAGCATTATTATATACATTACAGCAGTAGAAATAACAGCTATTTTTTTCATATTTGGATTTTCATTTCCGCTTAATTTTGCACATTTTCTTACTATTCCATAGCACCCTTCTCTTGCACCAAAATAGTGCCCAAAAAACGAACTCGCGATAGCTAAAAATGCAACTGCCGGACCACCATAAGATATCAACGGATTATCAAGTTTATTTGCAAAATATGATAGAATTGGGATATTTTGCGCTCTTGCATCAGCAAATTCAGCTGGCGTTAAAGATAAAGAACAGCTCATTACAAAAAACATAACAAAAGTTAAAAGCATTATAGAAGTTCTTAGTAAAATTTGATTTGCTTTTTCAACTGGATTATCTGGATACTCTCTTTTTACACTTAGTGAAAAAGTTGAAATCGCAGGAGAGTGATTAAATGAAAATACCAAAACAGGAAGTGTTAACCAAACAACCATAAAAAACTTACTAGCATCAGGTATGGCACTAAAACTCTCAAAATTCCACTGAGGTATTAAATACAAAGAAAAAACTAACAAAATAGCACACAAAGGATAAACTAAAAGCTCACAAACTCTAGTTATAAACTCTTCGCTAAAAAGCATAATTAACATAAATGTGCTAACTAAAACAAAAGCAAAAATAGCTCTATAAAATGGAGTAAGATTTCCTATAACTCTTCCAAATTCATTTGTACTTGTTGCATACATTGAGCTTATGAAAGTATGCATAGCTGAGTTTGAATCCAAAAGTGGTAAAAGTTGATTAAAAATAAAACTTTCAAATGTATTTGTGATACCTACACAATACGCTAAACAAATTGGAAAAATAGCAAAAAAGTAAAGCACAGATATAAATACGCTTATCTTTCTACCAAAATACTCCTCAGCTGCGTAAGTAATATCATGATCACTTCCTTCTGCTTGACAAACAAAACGACTAAGCGCTCTATGACTTAAATATACCATTGGAAAAATGATAAAACACATCACTACAACTGGCCAAAAACCACCTGTTCCAGCTTTAATTGGCAAGTATAAAATACCTGCGCCAACAGCAGTTCCAAACAAAGAGAACATCCAACGCTTATCGAACTTATTCCAAGTAAGATTACTTTGCATATTTTAAACCTTTATGTATAAATTAAACACTTATAGTAAATCAAATAGCGGTATATACGCTAATTTACAGAACTATAGCTTTTCAGACTTAAATTATGTCTTTTTAAACCTTTACTTTTTATTAAATATAATAAATATTTATTAAATTTTACAAAAATGTGTCTTTTTGTAATAAAGTTTGATATAATTTTATCAAAAAAAGGTTGCAAAATGACAGAAGAATTAAGAGATCAATCGTTAAATTCCTTGCAGAAGCGCTAGGAAGCAATTATGAAGTTATACTCCATGATATCAACAAACCAGGAGCAAACATCGCAGCTATATCCAATTCTCATATAAGTGGAAGAAGTACAAACTCACCGATTACCGGATTTGCACTTGAGTTAATGCAGTCAAAAAAATACCTAGAGACTGATTATATAACAAATTATAAAGCAAAAAGCAAATTAAACCAGAATATAACCGGATCAACTTTATTTATAAAAAATGGTGAAAATTTAGTTGGAATGTTGTGTATAAATCATGATACGAGTAAATTTGAAACACTTTCTAATGAAATTTTAAAACTTGGGAATTTAGATCCAAAAGAATCAAAGGTGATAATAGAAGAAGCCGTTGAACAATTAAATGAAAGTTTAGAAGAAATAATAGAAAATATATTAAATATAAGCCCTCAAGACACACATAAACTAAAACCTAAACAGCGTATAGCATGTATAATAAAGCTATACGAAAAAGGTATTTTTAATGTAAAAAACTCCATACCAAAAGTTGCTAAATATATGGAAATATCAGAATCTAGTATTTATAGATATTTACAAAATATACAAAAAAATAGTTAATTTTTATTTGGCATATAAACTATGACTTCGCCACATTTTTTACAAACAAATTTAGCTCCGCATTTGATTTTTTCATGAATCTCGGCTGTAACAAAACGACTTTTACAAGAACAAACATAGCAAAATTTATCATCTTGTTTTGTAGTTTTTGATTCTTGCGAAGTGGCAAAAGTAGCTTTTCGTCTCCAAGATTCTATTTTCATATCCTCTTGCAAAATATGTTCTAGTAGCCATTTTTTAGCAATTACACTAAGCTGCTCTTTCATATCATTTGTATTATGAATTTTGCTAATAAGGCGAACCATACTTTGAATTATATAGCTATGAATTTTTTTATGCTCATCTAATTTAGGATATCCTATGGAAAGCATATATTCTTCTTCATCTGAAAAATGAATTTTCATATACTCAAAAAAACCATTCAAAACATCTTTTATTTGCTGTTTTGAAACATATTTATTTTCTAGGTTATAAGCAACAGCGGCAAGTTCAAAAAGTTTTTTATGCTGAGCATCTATACTTTCGTTATTTATACTATAAGAATCTTCCCAAGTAGGTAACATTTTGCCTCTTTAAAATTAAATAATATATTATATCAAAACTATAATTTAATTACAATATAAATATATTTTAAATAATCAAATTATTGTATCAATAATCCTCTTCTTCATCCTCATCGTCATAGCTATAATCACCCTCATCATATAAAAACGAACCATTACCACTATTTTCATCGTAATCAAAATCAAAATCTTCGTTATCTACAAACTCATCTTCATTATATTCGCTATTTTCATTATACATTATTACGTCCTTATGTTTTAAATTTTAACTTACATATTTTGTAGTAAGTTTTAAACCATTTGTCTCAATTATATTTAAAATTTTTAATATTATATCTTGTTTTACTTTAATATAATCATTTTTATTTATAGGTATTGTAAAAAATTCAATCTTTACAACAATTCCGCTATCATTCAAATCATCCAACCAAACATAATATCCACTTTTATATCCAGCCAAATCATCTACTGAAATCATATTTTTACGATATTTTAAAAAATCATATTCATCATTTACCACATCATTTATATTAGTTGATGTTTGTGGATGATTTACTATCAAATTTTCTATATCTTTTATACATTTTTCAACATCAAAAAGTGTTGTTTCATAACTAATATTTAGTGTCATTGTAACAAGTCTGCCAACAGTTCTTCTATTCCAATTTCTTATTGTGCTATCTATTATTTTTGAGTTTGGAACATATAAAAGAGAGTTATCAGATGTTCTAATTGCTGTTTTTCTAAGCCCTGTTTCAACAATAGTCCCTTCTATATTGCCACCAATTACCACAGAATCACCTTGCGAAAAAGAGTTATCAAAAATTACCATTATAGATGCGAAAAAGTTAGCTATTATGTCTTTTGTTGCAAGAGCTATGGCTAAACCGCCAATTCCAAGTGAGGCTATGATGGTAGAAACATCAAAACCAATGCTGTTTAACATAAGAAGAATAGCTATAATAAATATCATTATATAAGCTATTTTTATAATTAAATTTATAACCTCTTTTCTATTACTTTTTTTAGCTATTTTGCTAAAAAGTATCATCCCATAACCGTCTAGTATACCAGTTATCAACCATGCATAAAATATTATATAAGTTATAGAAAATATCTTATAAAAAATAGCAGGAACAGGAGAAGGATAATAAACCATATCTATACAAATATCTATCGCATATGCGATAAGCAAAATTCCCATAGGCTTTTTTATGGTATTTACAGCTTGTATTCTAAGTGCCTCTGAACCGCTTTTTTGTTTTAAAAATACTTTTTCAAAAATAAACAATAGTATCTTTGCTAACACTCTTCTTAAAGAGTAAAATAGTAACGTTATGACAACTATAAAGATTGTTTTTCCTGAATTTATGCCATAAGGCGCTAAATTTATTTTTGAGTTTATGTAATTAAGCGTGTTTTTTAAATTTAAAAAATTAAAAACAAAACTGCTTTCTAAAATTGAGATATTTTCAAGCAAATAATCAAATATTTCCATATAAGTTTCTTGATTTATTCTAAGTGCTTGAAAATTACTTCCTATATCAAGCAATACATCTTTATCTAGTTTTTCATATACTTCTTTTATTTCTATATAATCTTTAGTTTGTAAAGATAATATGGCTTTTTGAATCACATTAGATATATCTTTTTTACTACTTCTATTTATATACATTTTTTCTATTTTTAACAAAGCTGTATAAAAAATTTCTCCTATTTCTATATTATAATAATCCATCCTAGCTACCATATATTCTTTTGATTTTTTAGGATATTTCTCTAGCTTATAAGCAATCTGTTTTCTAATATCAATATAATTTAAAAGTTGTTCATAAGATATCTTTTGATTTGTTATGGCAGATGGAATTTTTTCAAATAATTTTATTTTATCTTTTTTTAAACTATTTAAATCATCAATGCTTGCATTTCTATCTTGTAAAATTTTGATTTGATAATTTAAATTTTTAATATCATTAACCAAAAAACTCAACGATTTTTTGCTATCTGTTTTGATATCTGATATATTTTCATCAACTATTTTTTGAGCTACAAGTTCTGCTATTTCAAGTGTTTGATTACCATCTTTTTTAGCTTTGCTTAAATTTACCAACTTGCTTGCTATCTTTTCTACAGCCTTTTTAGTATCATTTTCATCCACACTTAAAAGTGTTTCATCTATACTTTGTTGAAGCTCGTTTGAACTAGCCCCATGAAGCGATATAAAAAACAGAAAAAATACAACAAAAAGTTTATTTATCATTTGATTTATCATTTTCACCTATAAATTTAAATTGTTTAGAATTAAAATCATACTCGAAAATTTCTCCTGTCTCTATGATATAGTGCCAACCATGTATATTTATTTTGCCAGATTCAAATTTCTCTTTAAGGGTAGGAAATGTGAGTATATTATCAATTGAGTTAATTATATTTAATCTCTCTGTTACCCAGCTTCTTTTTGAGACATTATCTCCATAAACTTCCGATACAGCGTGTTTTATAGGAGATAATATCTCAAGCCATTTTCTAACATTTGGAATATTTTCAAATTTACTCTTATCATAGTAAAGTGCTTCACAGCCACCGCAATTACTATGCCCACATATAACAATATTTTTTAAATCAAAAACATTTATCGCATATTCTATAGCTGAAGTTGTAGCCAAAAATTCATCACTTAATCTATAAGGAGGAACTATATTTGCAATATTTCTAACAACAAAAAGTTCGCCTGGTTTAGAACTTGTTATCAAACTTGGCACAACTCTAGAATCAGAGCAACCTATAAAAAGCGTGTGCGGTGTTTGCATTGAGCTTAAACTTACAAAAAGATCTTTATGTTCTAAATATCCATTTTCCATAAATTCATTAACACCATCAAAAAGTGAATTATTTATAAAAATTTGCTCGTTCATAAATTTCCTTAATCATAATTGTATAAATTTAAAATTAGAGATTATAGCAAAATATAAATTTGATAAATATTATAATTTTTTTGTTTCTAAAACATACAATTTATGTTTTATTTATATAAATTTGGTTAAATTTGGGCAAAAATAAAAAAGGAGATTTAGATGAGTTTATATGATAGAAACTATATCGAGAATGAAGCTAGCAATAGCTACTCGCAAAGTCAAAGTCTGCAAAGTAGCAGAAGTGAATTTATCAAAAAAACATATCAATTTTTAGCTGCGTCTCTGCTTGCAGCCACAGCTGGTGCATATGTTGGTATGAGTATGGGTGTTGGACCTTCTTTATGGATGCTTATTTTAGAAATAGGTCTTTTAGTAGGTTTAATGTTTGCTAAGAAAAATCCAACTTTGGCAGTAATTTTGCTTTTTGCATTTACATTTGTTTCTGGCTTTACACTAGCACCGACATTAAATTTTTACCTTGCTGCTGGAATGGGCTCAGTTATAACTCAAGCTTTCTTGCTTACAACAGTTGCTTTTGGTGGTCTTAGCATATTTGCATTTAATACAAAAAAAGATTTTAGTTCAATGGGCAAAATGTTATTTATAACCCTTATTGTAGTGTTTGTTGCTATGATTATAAATATTTTCATGCAAAGCCCTATGCTTCAAATAGTCATAGCTTCTGTTTGTGCTATATTATTTAGTGCTTATATACTTTATGATACACAAAACATTATAAGAGGGAACTATGATTCTCCTATACTTGGGGCAGTTGCATTATATCTTGATATCATAAATCTTTTTGTTGCACTTCTTCAAATTTTAGGTATATTTAATAACAATGACTAAAAAATTAAATAAGTTGGAATTTATACTCCAACTTATTTTAATCACAAAAAAGTTTAACCATAATTTTATTAAAAATATTATATAATCTATCCCTTAATTTTATATATTTAAGGATTATTTAGTGGAAACTATACTGCTTATTTTTCAATTTGTAATAGTTATAATTCTAACCATAACAGTATTACTACAAAAAAGCTCTTCTATAGGACTTGGTGCATATAGCGGAAGCAATGAAAGTCTTTTTGGTGCAAAAGGTCCGGCTGGATTTTTGGCTAAATTTACTTTTTTTCTTGGCGTTCTTTTTATCATAAACACACTTGCTTTAGGCTATATGTATAATAAAACTTCAAATAAATCAGTTTTAGATAGAGTTGATAGCAAAAATATTGTTACCCCACAAAAAAATATCGAAAATAACTCTAGCTTGATACCAGAAGTACCTGTAAATTCAGTACCAGCAACACCAAAAGATACAAATCAAACTAAGTAAAACTATGCGTTATATATGTGTATTGCTGTTTTTTGTAAATTTTATTTATGGCGATGCACATATTTTTAATTACCATAGATTTGATGATTATAGATATCAAAGTACAAATATAAGCACAAAAAAACTTATACAAAACTTTGAATACTTAAAAAAACATAATTACGAAGTAGTACCGCTTGAAAAACTGCTTCTTACTATAAATAGCGGTCAGCCAGTCCCTAATAACTGGGTTGTCCTTACAATAGATGATGGTTATAAAAGTTTTTATAACAACGGTCTTGAAATTTTTAAAAAATACAACTATCCATTTACTTTATTTATCTATATAAAAGCTATAGAAAGCAATTATGGCGACTTTTTGACAAAAGATATGATAAAAGAGATATCTAAATTTGGAAATATACAACTACATGGATATTCTCATGCAAATTTGGTAAATATGAGTAATGACGAGATAAAAAAAGATTTTACCAAAGCAATTAATTTTTTTGAAAAAAATCTAGGATACAGACCAAAATGTATATCATATCCATATGGATACTATAGTAATAGGGTTAATCAAATAGCAAAAGAAAATGGGTTTGAATGTATATTAACTCAAAATTATGGAGCGGTTTTTTCTCAAACAAAAAATATTATATTAGATAGATCATCTTTTAATGATGAAACAAAACAAGATGTAATGTTAGCCATAGAATATTTAGATGTAAATTGGACAAAGCCGCTAAATTTTCCAAAAAATGGTTTTATAGACGATATAAAAGCTAATTTAAGTGATAAAAATATAAAAAAAGCAAAACTTTTTATAAGTGGGTATGGTTGGAAAAATGTTGATATAATAGACGGGACGTTAAATTTCACATTAAATAAACCTATAAAAAAAGATAAATTTAAAATAATATTAAAAGCAGGCAAAAAAGAAAATACAAACTTCATCATAAAGGATAAATATGTTAAATGAAATTTATGAAAATCAAAAAAATCTTAGCGATAAAGCCATAGAAGCTTTAAAAAAAGATTTTCACACACTAAGAACAGGTAAAGTCAACATAAGTATAGTTGATGGAATTTTTGTTGATTACTACGGCAATCCAACGCCATTAAATCAAGTAGCTACAGTTTTAGCAACAGATGCGACAACAATAACAATAACTCCATGGGAAAAACCTATGTTAAAAACTATAACAGCTGCAATACAGGCTGCAAATATAGGCGTAAATCCAAATAATGACGGAGAATGCGTGAAATTATTTTTCCCTCCTATGACAAAAGAAGAGCGTGAAAAAAACGCAAAACAGGCAAAAGCCATGGGTGAAAAAGCAAAAATTAGTATTAGAAATATAAGAAAAGACGCAAATGATGATATAAAAAAACTAGAAAAAGAAAAATCAGTTCCAGAAGATGGAATTAAAAAAGCATATGATGAAGTCCAAAAGATAACAGATAACTATTCAAATAAGATTGATTCTCTGGTAAAAGATAAAGAAAGCGAACTTTTAAAGGTATAAGTTATGGATATAAAGCAAATTTATCAAGATTGTGGTGCATTTTTGCAAGGACATTTTTTACTAACTAGCGGAAATCACTCTGAGTTTTATCTTCAAAGTGCGAAAGTGCTTGAAAATCCTATGCTTGCAGGTAAATTAGCTGATGAACTTTTTTTGATAATAAAAAAATATGGTATAGAATTTGACTCAGTTTGCTCTCCTGCAATTGGTGGTATTTTGGCAGGATATGAACTGGCAAGATCTGGCAAAAAAAGATTTATATTTACAGAAAGAGTTGAAAAAGTTATGTGCCTAAGAAGAGGCTTTGAGGTAAAAAAAGGCGAAAAATTTATCATATGCGAAGATATCGTCACAACTGGCGGCTCAGCATTAGAAAGTGCAAAAGTTATAGAAAATCTTGGCGGCATTGTTGTTGGATTTGCAGCTTTGGCAAATCGTGGATTTTGTGAAGTTACAAATTTAAAAAACAAAAGAAAAGATAATTGCAAACTTCCATTTGATAAGCCATTTTTCACTCTTGGAAATTTTGATTTTGAAATTTATGAACCACAAAATTGCCCTTTATGCAAAAATGGCAGTATTGCTATAAAACCCGGTAGTCGTGGAAACTAAGTGTCTAAAACAAAAGTTATAATAGCAAACCCGATAGATAGGATAAAGGCATTTTTTATAGATATGTTTTTGATATCAATGCCGATTTTATACATAACTGCTTATATTTTTTTAGATGGAAAAGACGCTTTTAGACAAAATCAACTTGCCATATCAATTGATTGGGCTATGTATGGTATCATAATATCCATTTTTTTTGCAAAATCAGCCCAATCTCCTGGATATAGAGCACAAGATATCTATCTTATAGATGCAATCAGCGGAAAAAAAGTGTCTTTTTTAAAATCCATTTTTAGATATATTTGTTTTTTAATATCAGGAATGAGTATTTTTGGGCTTTTAATATGCTTTTTTAGAAAAGATAAACTATGTCTGCACGACTTACTAAGCAAAAGTATAGTTGTTACAAAAAAATCATAATTTTATATTAAGAGTTTATTCATCTTATTTTGATAAAATTTTTTAAATTTTAATTTTATAGGAGAAAAAATGTCTACAGTTACATTTCAAGGCTCAACAGTTAATTTGCAAGGTGAAAATATTAGCATTGGCGATATGGCTCCAGTTGTTGAAGTAGTTGGTCAAGATTTAAAGCCAATAAAAGTTGGCGGATCAAGCGATAAAGTGCAAATTTTGATAGCAGTTCCTTCTTTAGATACTGGTGTTTGTGCTACTGAAACAAGAAAATTTAATCAAAACGCAGCAAATCAAGAAGGTGTAAAATTAACAGTTATATCAATGGATCTTCCTTTTGCTATGGGTAGATTTTGCTCAACTGAAGGCATAGAAAATCTAACAGTTGGAAGTGATTTTAGAAATAAAGATTTTGCAAATGCATATGGTATTTTGATGAAAGATGGTCCGTTAGCTGGACTTTGTGCTAGAGCAATATTTGTAGTTGGGAAAGATGGCAAAATAATTCACAAAGAGTTAGTTTCAGAAGTTACAACAGAGCCTGATTATGAAGCTATCAAAAAATCTTTAAATGGAAGCGGAAGCTGCGGTTGTAGTTGTAGTTGCAACAACTAATATGACAAATCCCCTAAATACGGGGATTTATTCAAAAAAAGTTTCTTTATGTATATTTGTAAAAGCTGTCTTTAAACTAGTAAAAAATTTTGGATTTTCTTTTTCTAAATTTGAAAGAAGTTGTTTTGTTTCATATCTTGCGTGCGGCATTTTTACATCAAATCTCATAGCAGGACAAGCCTCATCTCCTATAACTTGAAGTGAATTTCTAATAGCATTATCTCTAAGCTGTCTCTCTCTTACTTCTATAAGTGGTCTTATGAGCACTAAACCATTTTTAGCTGTGTATTTTGGAGCAAGAGTTCTTAAAGCACCATTGTATGTAAAATTCATAAAAAAACTCTCTGCTGCATCATCTAAATGATGAGCAATTGCAAGTTTATTGTATCCGCCATTTAATGCATAAGTATAAAGATGCCCTCTTCTCATTCTTGAAAAAAAACTACAAAAGCTTGAATTTTTGCGTATTTTATCTTTTGAAATTTCAAATATAGAACTATCTATAATCTCATGTTCAATCCCATGCTCTTTACAATGATTTATAAGATATGAAAAATCTTCACCCATTCCATAGCTTAGCGTTACAGCCTTAAATTCCCATTTTACTGGACTAACGCTACAAAAATGCTTCATTATATGAGCTAATGCCAAACTATCTTTGCCACCACTTAATCCAAGTAAAATCTTATCTCCGTCTTCAAACATACTGTATTTTGCATTTGTTCTACCAACTTGTCTCAAAAGATTTTTTGAAATTTCAATCATATCATGTCAACCATTTTTAAAATAAAATCTGCACTATTTTTCGCACTCTCAACTAAAAATTTATCAAAATCAAATTCAGCTCCACCGCTAGCCTCATCACTTATAGCACGAAGTATAAAAAATGGTACCCCAAGCGATACACAAACAAGAGCAACTGATGCACCCTCCATCTCTACTGCATCAGCTTTAAATGTTTCTTTTATCCACTCTTTTCTTTCTTTACTGCATACAAACTGATCCCCACTTGCTATAATTCCACTCATTAAATTTATCCCAAGTTTCCTAGCAACATCGTTTGCTAGTGCATTTAGTCTAACATCGCTTTTAGAAAAAACATCAATTCCTGGAACATATCCATATGGATGACCAAAAGCCGTTATATCCAAATCATGCTGAACAAGTGATGTAGCATAAAGTATATCGCCTATTTTCAAATCTTCATTTAAAGCTCCTGCAACACCTGTAAAAAGCAAAATTTCAGCCCCAAATTTTTCTATCATTATGGTTGCACTTAGAGATGAATTTACTTTGCCTATTTTAGAATAAGCAATAATTAATTCGTGATTTTTATAGTTTGCTATATAAAATTTATTATTACCATGAGAAATTACATCATATTTAAGCGTTTGCAATAATGGAAAAATTTCCTCCTCCATTGCTCCAAGAATAGCTATTTTCACTTATTTCTCCTCCATTATTTTACAAAATTCATCAAGCGATTTTATATCAAAAATAGCATAAGTTGGCTTTTGTGTGATTTTTTTATTCATTCCTTTTAAAACACTAGATCCAATTTCTACAAAAAAATCTACTTCGTTTTCTATATTTTGTATACTTTGTTTGTATAAAACTGGTTTTACTAATTGCTCTTTTAGCAAAACAAGGGCTTCATTTTTTGTATTATAAGACTTAGAGCTAACATTTGAAATAACTTTTAAAAAACTATTTTTTATGATTGGCTCTATCTCATTTACTAATTTATCACAAGCTAAATTTAAAATTGGACAATGGCTGGCAACACTCATATTTAAAAGCATTGCTCTTTTTGCTCCAGCTTCTTTGAAAACAGTTTCAGCATTTGCAAGGTCTTTTTTTAATCCAGCTATTACTATTTGTCCATTGCAGTTGTAGTTAGCTGCCCAAATTTGTGCTCCATCTTTCCTAGCATTATCGCAAATTTGCTCTACCTTTTCATCATCTAAATCCAAAACAACCATCATTGAGGCATCTTTACCAGAACAAGCTTCTTGCATAAATTTACCACGCAAATTTACCAATCTTATAACTTCTCTTAACTCTATTGCGCCATTTGCACCAAGAGCAGCAAATTCTCCTAAAGAATGTCCCAAACCAAGGCTTTGTTTTAAATTTAGTCGCTCTTGCAAAGCAAGTAATATCATAAATGAATTGAGCACAATAGCAGGTTGTGTAAATTCGCTTATATTTAAATTTTCATTTTCACTAAAAAGCAATTTTTTAAAATCTATCTTACATAAATCACTGCTAGTGTCTAAAAGTTCTCTTGCTACACTAAATTCTTCATATATATCAAAGCCCATTCCCGGTTTTTGAGAGCCTTGTCCTGGGAAAATAAATCCTATTTTATCCATAAAAATACCTAAAAATTATTTATCGTGTTTATGTCCGCCGCAGCATTCATGGTCTTTTTCATGATGGTGACCACCGCAGCATTCGTGTTCGTGATGATGTCCGCCGCCACAACATTTGTGATCTTTTTCATGGCTATGTCCGCCACAAGAACAAACATGAGCATTAGCAACATTACCTGTTAAAATTTCATCCTCCGTAGCATCTCTAATATCAGTAATTTTTACATTAAATTCCAAATCCTTGCCAGCGTATGGATGATTAAAATCAACTATCACTGTTTTTTCGCCTATATTTTTTACAATAACTCTAGCAGTTGTGCCGTCCTCTCCTTCTCCAAAAAGCTCCATGCCTTCATGTAAATCTATACCGGCAAATTGCTCTTTATCTATCTCTTGAAGTGCCTTATCATCATATTCTCCAGCTGCGTCAACTGCTTTTATGTTTATAAGTTTTTCTTCGCCTATGCCCATTTTACAAACTTCTTTTTCTAAAGCCTCGATAATATGACCTCTGCCTGTAAGAAACGATATCTCTTGATGATTAAAATTGGATTCTAAAATATCTTTTGTATTTGCATCTTTTAACTCATAAAACATTGATATTACTTTGTTTTGCATATTCTCTCCTAATAAATTTGTATGATTGTAGCATATTATAAATAACAAATTTATAAACCATAATTAAAAGATAATGAAGTTTTATTGAAAATTATAAAAATTAAATTTAAGTGTTTTACTAAAACAACTTTTTTATAGCTGTTTTAGTAAATTTTTTAATGAAGCATTTCTATGTATGAAATCGCACCAAGTCCAGCTATAGCACCGTCACTTGCAGCACACACAACTTGACGAGGAGCATCTATTCTGATATCGCCAGCAGCAAACAGACCCTCGATGGATGTTTTCATTTTCAAATCCACTATAACTTCGTTATTTTTACTTATATCACATAGATAAGATCCATCAGTTTGCTTTAAAACATCATTATTTACATTAAGTCCAACAAAGGTAAAAATACCAGGAACTTTTATATCTCTAGTTTTTCCATCATTAAATTTAACAATGACATCTGTAACGCCGCTTTTATCGCCTTTTATCTCATCAACAACGCCATTTAAAACTAACTCTATTTTTTGATTTTTCTTTACTTTTTCCACAGTAACTGGCGCGGCTCTAAAAGCATCTCTTCTATGAACTAGATAAACTTTTGAACATATATTTGCTAAGTAAAGTGCTTCTTCTAATGCCGTATCTCCGCCACCAACTACAACTACTTCTTTATTTTTATAAAAAAAACCATCGCAAGTTGCACATGTGCTTACGCCTCTGCCAAAAAACTCATCTTCGCCCTTACAACCAACTTTTTTAGGAACAGCACCAGTACAAACAATCACAGTTTTAGCTTTTACTTCTTTATTGCCCTCTAAAATAACGCTAAATGTTTTGTCATCGTTTTTGATTACTCTTTCAACTAAAGCCATTTCGTGCTTTAGCCCAAAACGTTGAGACTGCTCTATCCAAGGTGTCATAAAATCCATTCCGTTTTGAACTTGTGCGACTCCTGGATAATTCTCTAGCTCAGAACTAGATGTTATCTGACCTCCGGGCATTCCTTTGTCAAACATAATAACATTTTTTAGCCCACCGCGAGTTGCATAGAGTCCTGCACTAAGCCCAGCTGGTCCTCCACCAATAATTGCCAAATCAAGCATATCTAAAACCTAAATTACAATAGTGCGTTTAGCTTATCGCTTAAAGCTTGTTTTGATTGTGCTCCTATAACTTGATCTTTTAATTCACCATCTTTGAAAAATAGTATTGTAGGGATTGATCTTATGCCATATTGAGCAGCCAAATCTTGAGCTTCATCAGTATTTACTTTACAAACTTTAGCTTTTCCTTCAAAATCAGCAGCCAACTCTTCTATAACTGGAGCAAGCATCCTGCAAGGTCCGCACCACGGAGCCCAAAAATCAACTAAAGCAACACCACTTTTTACTTCATCAAAATTTGAAGCATCTAATTCTATGTATTTTCCCATTATTTTCTCCTAAATTTATTTGTATGCCATTATACTAAAAAAATATTAAATCAAACACTAACATTTTGTATAAAATCTATTTGATTTTTCTGTATTATTATCACATCAACTTGAAAATCATTAGCAATATTATGTTTTTGTATATATAAATTTATAGCCTTTAAAATTTTATTATATTTACTTTTAGTAATGCGATATAAAGCCTCATAGTTGCCAGCTGTAGCTTTTACTTCAATAAAATGATAGATATCATCTTTTTTAGCGATTATATCTATCTCACCAACTTTTGTTTTATAATTTCTACAAACTATATCAAAAGACTCTTTTTTTAAAAAACTAACAGCATTATCTTCACTATCAAAACCAAAAATATACTCTTTTAGTCCCAAGCTAACTTTCTATCCTAATCATAAATGGTTTAGCTTTGATATAGCTTTCTTTTTCTAAAATTGAAAAAACTTTTTTAACATCTCTTTCCAAACTAGTATGAGTTATAAAAAATAGCGTTGCAACATCTTCATCTTCTTTTTTTGGCTTTTGTAAAAATGTGTCTATTGAGAGATTGTTTTGGCTCATAATATTTGTTATTTTTGCTAAAACGCCTATATTATCCTCAACTTTTAATCTAAAATAATATTTCGTTCTTATATCATTACTATCTATGAGTTTTAAATTTACACCCTCTAGAGATTTTTTATACCCTAGCATAGGTCTTGAACTATTTGTAGCTATATCTATAAGATCACTTATAACTGCACTTGCAGTTGCCTTTCCACCGGCTCCTGGACCATAATACATAGTCTCTCCAACAACATCTCCAAAAACACTAACACCATTCATAACGCCATCAACTTTGGCAATCATATTGTTTTTATCAATTAAAGCTGGATGAACTCTAAGCTCAACATTATTGCCATTTCTTTTTGCAACGCAGATTAATTTTATCACAAACTCAAACTCATTTGCAAAATAAATATCATCAAGAGTTATATTTTCTATACCTTCTATCAAAATATCTTCTGGATCGCCATGAACTCCATAAGCAATGCTTGCTAGTATCAAAAGCTTATGAGCTGCGTCAAATCCACCTATATCGAAAGTTGGATCCGCTTCTGCGTATCCTAATTCTTGTGCTTTTTTAAGTATTTCATCAAAATGAAAACCTTTTTGCATCATATTTGTAAGTATATAATTACTAGTTCCATTCATTATGCCTACAATTTTTTGTATATGATTAGCACTAAGTCCTTCTCTTAAAACTTTTATAATAGGTATCCCACCAGCAACACTAGCCTCATAACCAAAATGAGTATCTCCTGCTAAATTTTGAAGCTTATATCTGTGATAAGCAAGCATTGCTTTATTTGCCGTAACAACCGGCTTTTTGTTTTTTAAAATTTTACTAATTATATTATAAGGCTCATCTATGCCGCCCATTAATTCCACAAAAACATCTATATCATCTCTAGCTATAACGGCATTTAAGTCATCACTTAAAGGTATATTTACATTTCTATTTTTATCTAAATTTTTAACTACACCGATAACAGGGGTGATTTCAACTCCTGCTCTAGCAGATATAACTTGCTTATTTTTTATAAGAGTATTGGCAACCTCACAGCCAACTGTTCCAACACCAAGTATTGCTACATTCATAGAAGTTCTTTAAAATATTTTTTTACATTTCTTGCAGCTTGACGAATTCTATTTTCATTTTCTATAAGTGCAATTCTAACATAATCATCACCAGCTACACCAAAACCAATCCCTGGGCTTACTGCAACCCCTGCTTTTGTAATAAGCTCTTTTGAAAATTCCATACTTTTTAAATTAAGATTTTGTGGGATTTTTGCCCATACAAACATAGATGCTCTAGGTTTTTGCATACTCCAACCAGCATTATCAAACGCTTCAAGCAAAACATCTCTTCTTTTTATATATTGTTCTCTTATCTCTTCCACGCACTCTTGCGGTCCATCAAGAGCCACAGTTGCAGCAACCTGAATAGGCGTAAACATACCATAATCTAGCCATGATTTTATTTTTTTAAGAGCGGCAATTAATTTTTTATTTCCACAAATAAATCCGACTCTCCAACCTGCCATATTATAAGTTTTTGAAAGAGTATAAGCCTCAACTGCCACATCTTTAGCGCCATCGACCTCAAAAATAGAAGGGGCTTTATATCCATCAAATGCAAGCTCAGCATATGCAATATCACTAATGATATAAAATCTCTCTTTTTTAGCCATAGCCACAAGTCTTTCATAGAAACTTTTTTCAACAGTGACAGTAGTTGGATTGTGAGGAAAATTTACAACAACATATTTTGGTTTTGGTATGCTTTCATCAAAAGTTTTTTGCAAATCTTGAAAAAATTTATCTTCATCAAGTTTTAAATCATCAGTATAAATAAGAGGCATTTTAGCAACATTACCACCAGCAATTATAAATGCTTGAGTGTGTATAGGATAAGCAGGATCTGGTACAACGGCAACATCGCCTGGATTAATTATCGCAGTAACTAGATGCACGAAGCCCTCTTTGCTTCCCATGGTAGCGACTATCTCTGTTTGTGGGTCTAAATCAACATCATAACTTCTTTTATACCAGTTTGAACAAGCTAATCTAAGCTTATAAATTCCCTGACTAACAGAATATCCATGAGTTTTATCTTTCAATGCACTTTCGCAAAGTTTTTGAACAATGTGATCAGGTGTTCTACCAGAAGGATTTCCCATGGAAAAATCTATAATATCCTCGCCATTTCTACGAGCAGCCATCTTGATTTCATTAACTTCAGCAAAAACATAGTTTGGAAGTCTTTCTATTCTATTAAAACGAATTTCATCAAACATATTTTTTCCTTTATTATCTTGAATGAATATAAATATTTAATCCACGCTTTATATTTTCTAAATTTTTTGCATCGCTTATAACTATATAATAAGCATTTTGCGGTATTGGCAAAGTAAATGACCTAAGAGGCTTATCCCTTGTTTGAGCAGATATCAAATTCATATCTTCATCTAAAATTTTAACATTAACAAACCAGTTATCTCCTGGTTTTGCCATTATTTCTATGCTTTGAGAATTTCTTATATCAACCACATAATCTTCAAGTGGTCTTTGAAGTTCGATTAATTTATTTTTTTCATATTGATTAGTTTGCAAAATACTTTTTGATAAACTTAAAGAATACAGATAATATCCATTGCTTGTTTTACTATCCAATATGATAATATTGCGTTTTTTTAGCTCATTTAACAAAGCTGTTCCATCAAAAGGATGATTAGTTTCTAAAAAAACTTCTAAAACCGAGCCATTTTGTGAGTTTTGAAAATTTTTGATTAAAACAAAACTATATCCTAGACTTTCTAAGCTGTCATTAATTTGTCTTGCAAACAGCGGCGTTGCTTTAGTATCTAGCGTAAATCTAATCGTAACATCGGTTGCATAAGCATAAATAGACAAAAATAAAATGCTTACAAAAAAAATGAACTTTTTTACCACGCTTTACCTTTATTCATACTCATAAATTCATCAGCACTAATAGACTTAAACTCTCCATCTTTAACTAAAAATCTAGTAGAAACACTAGTACCCGATGGTCTGTTTTCACCATCAATATCAATACTAAAATCGCCATGCCCTGTTAAAATAAGTTGTGGTTTACTCATATCCACTTCATAATCTTTATTTGTAGTAATCGTTTTTTTAGCACCATTATCAAGATTTATTGTGCCTATCCAAATGGATTTTTGTGGTTTTATAATAACTTTTTGCATTTTGCTTGAAATCATACTAGCAAAAGAACTATTTTTATCTAAATTTGATGCATTTTCATCTTTTTTTATACTATTTTCTATAGAATTTAAAGATATATTCTCATCTAAATTTACCAAAGTGGAGCTATTTTTATCAAAAATTGTTAAATTTTCATCGACTAAACTAGCATTTACTTCAATTATATTTTTGGTATTATTATCGTCTATGATAGTTTTTTCTACATTTTCTACAACTTTTGAATCTGAATAAACAACGCTTCTGTTTTCATCGTTTAACATATTTGGTATCATGCTTAGATATTTTGCAGCATCAAAAAACCATGCTAAAAACACAACCAAAATAACTATAAAAATCATTAAAGAAGTTGAGTTAGACTTATCTTTTTGCCTATATGCTGGAATTTTTGGCGAAACAAAAGGTGTTTGAGATATATCTTGAGTATTTGCAAGAGAGTATTCTTCATACTCTTTCATCCAACTTTCAAAATCTATATCATACTCTCTAGACAAGATTTTCACATAACCTTTAACATTTTTCCTACATAAAGCTTGAAAATCTTTTTCCATAATTGCTTCTAAGTATTTTAACTCAATGTGAGTTTTTCTAGCTACCTCTTTTAAGCCTATTTCTTTTAACATATTTATGTTATTCATTCATAATCCTATAGCATATTATTGCAAAAGCTGCACTTACATTTAGAGAATCAAAACTATTTTTCATACAAATCCCAAGGCATTTATCAGATTTTGATATAACTTTTTTTGGGATTCCCTCACCTTCACTCCCCATAATCAATGCTGTTTTTGTTTCAAATTTAATATTTTTAACATCTTCTCCGCCACTTGCGGTAGAATAAACACTAAATCCGCTCTGTTTTAGCTCATTTATCAAACTAAGCCCATCTTTACAAACACAAATAGGTATTTCATAAGCTGCACCGCTACTTGTTCTAATAATACCTTCCATGGCTACACTTTTTGATACTATCACAACAGCTTGCATACCAAGAGCATAAGCAGTTCTTATGATGGCACCTATATTTCCAACATCGCTAAGTCCGTATAAAATCACTATCTTGTCAAATTTTTTAACTTCTGATATATCACAAAAAACAAAATCCTCAACTTCAGCCAAAAAACCTTGATGATTCCCGCCTCTAGCTAATGCTTGAGCTTTTTTAAAATCCGCTCTTTTTACTTCTAAATTTGCTTTAATTATTTGATTAAAGATACCTTTATCGCACTCTTTTGCCAAATAAACACATTTTATTATATCTTTTTTATTGCTTAAAATATGTAAAAAAAGCTGTTTTCCATAAATAATCATGGATTAAATATTACCTAAAAATGTGTAAAAAATAGCTTATTTTATTATTTTTTCATATATTTTTTTTGCGTTTTCGCCAGTTATTTTAGAAAGAAGTTTTGCTTTGATTTTTGGAGCTATATTAAGACTTAAAATATCATCTTGAGTTATGTTTGAATGAGTAATGCCATCACTACCATTTACAACAATGCACCATTCGCCTTTTAAATTTGCATTTTTTAAATCATTTAGTAAATTTATAGCAATACCTTTAAATTTGGTTTCAAATTTTTTTGTGGCTTCTTTGATAGCAAAAATTTCTCTATTTGGGTCTATTTTTGATATATCTTCAATAAGTGAAAAAATTCTTTGCGGGGATTCATATATAACGCTTGGATAAGGTAAATTTAGTGTATTTTGTAAAGCGACAATTCTATTTCTTGATGTATTTGGTAAAAAACCTATAAATATCCATTCTTTTTCAACCATACCGCTCGCTGCAACAGCTAAAAGAGCAGCATTTGAGCCACTTATCACTTCATAAGGTATAGAATTTTTTTGAGCAAATTTAACAAGTTCAATTCCAGGATCACTAATGCATGGCATTCCAGCATCGCTCACATAGACACAAATTTTGTCAAATATATCAATATTTACATTTCTAAAAAACTCATCACTATTATGCGTATGAAGTGAATAAAATCTATCAGGAGAGATGGAAATTTGATATTTTTGATTTAGTAAATTGATTAAAGATTTGCTAACACGAGTATCTTCGCAGATTAAAATCTCACACCTTTTCAAAATATCCAAAGCGTGAGATGAAATGTCATCTAAATTGCCTATTGGAGTAGGAACAAAATAGAGCATTATTTCATGTTATATTTTTTCTTAAACTTATCAACTCTACCAGCAGAATCAACTATCTTCTCGCTGCCTGTAAAGAATGGGTGACAAGCCGAGCAAATATCTACTCTCATCTCGCTTTTATTTGACATAGTAGTAAAGCTGTTTCCACAAGCACAAGTAACTTTGCATTCAACATATTCAGGGTGTATTTCTTTTTTCATTGTATAATTTCCTTAGGGTATCATTTTTTCAAAGCTTTTATTATATAATAAATTTAATAAAAAATCAAATTTATAAAAGCAGCTTTCCTACAATGCCTATAATAGCAGTTTGTGAACGCAAAATGAAATTTGAATTTAGCGAATGACTTTTTGGAATTTTTTCTATATCATTTTTTGAAAAACCACCTTCTGGACCGATAAATAGTATCTCGTTTATATCTTTTTGTAAATTTAAACTTTCCCCATTAAAATCAATCCTTGTGATATTTTTATATTTTTCAAGCATTTTTTCAATACTAGGATAAATTTCTATTTCTAGGGGTAAATTTCTGCCACATTGCTCACAAGATGATATCAAAATTCTTTCACATCTGTTTATGTCAAATTTGAAATTTTTTTGAGAAAATTCAGCATAAACCAAAATAAGCTTTTTTAACCCCATTTCATTTAAATACGGCAAAGTTTTTTCTACTATTTTTATATCAACTATACTCCAAGCTATGCTTAGATTTGATACTAAATTTGAAACTTTTTGAGAGCTTTTTAAATTTAAAAGCATATTTTTTTTGGAAATTTGAGAAATTTCATAAACATAATTTAACTCATCTTTTAAATTTCTAATGTTTATTTCATCGCCAATCTTTACTCTTCTTGCTTTTAGATGTAAAAATTGATCGTCTTTTATGATTATACTATCATTACAAGCATCATTTGAGTATAAAAACTGCATTAAATCACACTCGCAAATAATATTATGAGCAAATCTAAACAGACTTTTATATTTGCCTTTTTTCTAAACTCGATAAAACTTTTTGTTTTTATTGTTTTTTTTAACATTTTAAACTCGTAAATCCCAAGTCCAATAAGCAAAAAAACTGATAAAATCATAATATAAGAATTATAGCTGATATCAAATTTAAGCACAGAAGCCATGTTAAAACCGCTTAAAGCTATAAGCGTAAGCATTGTATAGTAAAATGGGAAAAAATTGCGAAGCCTAATGGCGTATCTGACATCGCCTACTTTATAATTTATAAGCAAAAAATGAACAAATATGGCGACTAAAATCACGCAAATAAAACCAATATGCATTTTATAGCTTGTTGTATAAAAAAGCTCCATTACTGCTCTGCTACTGGCTCTGGTGGATTTTGCAAATCTATATTTGGCTTATTTTCATTAATGCCAATTGGAACATCACTTGGCGGATCCGTAAAATTTCTATCCATAATTTCCTTTGGCTCATCACTACAAGCGGTTAAAAAAAATATAAACATAAGAAATAAAAATATTTTTCTCATTTAGCACTCTTTTTTTGTTTGTATAATTTTACCAGCTTTAATCTTTTCAAACAATAATTTATCTTCCCATTCATCGATTATATCTGGCGAAAATTTAATATCTTCAAGCTCTATTTTACCCATATTTTCATTATATGCATCATCTCTAAAACACTGCGCGTAGCTAGTTGCAGTTTCGTGAACTATAATGCTATGAAGTTTAACATTTTTCTCTCCATTATTCATTAAACTTAGCGATAAAAGTTTGTCAATTAGCACAAAAAATATCCTGCAAAACTGCTCTGCACTTGGATTTTGCGGTATTTCTATCCATCTTTTTGAATGTTTTTTCATATCTTTTATATAATTTTCATCATCTTTGTTATAAAGCGTAGTTGCATGATCAAAGCTATCTACAATAGTTTTTATGCCATCTTTCATTAATCCAAAATCATAAACCATACCAGCATTGTCTAAAAAATTTGACTCAAGCAAAACCTCGCATTTATAAGAATGCCCGTGTATGCTTGTCTTACATCTTTTTGAACTACAAAATCTTACAATGTGAGCATTTTCAAAATCAAATATCTTTCTTATTATCATTAAACTCCCTCTTTATCATTCCAAAGCCTGATATGAAGCCTGTCTGTGTAATTATACCCATTTTTTATACAAAAATCACAAACTTTGGCTGCGTTTGAAATAATCTCAGTTTGTGTTGCACCCATTGGCATACAATAAACTTCATTTGGCACAATGTCTAAAATTTCTTTTATCTCTTTACTTAAATTTGATATATCTTTTGCATTTAAAACAAATTTATAAAAACTATCTTTTGCATTTTTCTTTATAGCTCTAAGAGCATCTAAATTTATACGATTTTGCCTGATTTCTCCACTATTTGATAGCTTTATACTTACACAAAAAATACAACTTTTTAAAAAGCTAAATTTATCAAAATCAACAAAAACACTGCCATTTGTCTCAAAATGCACTTCAAATTTATGATTAAGAAGATAATTTATAAATTCACAAAAAATATGATTTTTATGATGAATTAATGGCTCGCCACCAGTAATTACTACAATAGGTTTTAAATTTATTGGAATTTTTGCAACACTTAGATTTAGTAGCTCTTGTAAATTTGAAATATTTTGATATGAAAAATGCGAAGTTTCAACAGCTTTTATGGTATCACAACCTACTAAAATTTCACCTGTTTTTAGGGATTTTAAATTTACACCAAAGCCTGTGCATCTAAGGTTGCACCCAGCAAATCTTACAAAAAGTGCGTATTTTCCAGAGTATTTGCCCTCGCCTTGGATACTTATAAAACTCTCAACTAAGCTTAACATTAACCGCCCGTCTCGTAAAAAGCACGATTTGAAATTTCATTAGTATCTTCGCCCCACTTATTTTTTTCTGGCTTATTGTTTATAACATTTCGTAAAATCTCGCTAGCAGCGACTATATCTCTATCTTTAACAGCTTTTTTTATGCTAAGTGCATCATCAAAATACAAACAAGGTATAAGCAAGCCCTCAGCACTTAATCTAATACGATTGCAGCTTTGGCAAAAGTCGTGTTTATGGGGTGCGATTATACCAAACTTATAACCATCTTCTAACTCAAAAAGTGAAGATGGCGAATTTGGTTCTTTTTGAAGTTCTTTTATAAAATGTTTTTTAGAAATTATGTTTAAAATCTCATTTTTATCTAAACCATTTATCTCGCTGCTTCCGTGTGTATTTTCCATATATTCTATAAATCTTATTTGAGCATTTTTTGATTTAGCAAAATTGATTAAATCAATCAATTCATCATCATTTATTCCTTTTAATGCAACTGTATTTAACTTGATTTGAAAACCATTTTCAACTCCAGCTTCTATACCTTGCAAAACATTGCCTAAGATATCTTTTTGTGATATAAATTTAGCTTTTTTGGGATTTAGTGTATCAAGCGAAATATTTAACCTTTTTAATCCAGCATTTTTAAGTAGGGCTGCTTTATCTTTTAAAAAATACCCGTTTGTAGTCATTGCAAGATCAAGTCCTTTTTTATAGTCATTTATCATAGCTATAAATTTATCCACATCTTGCCTAACAAGAGGTTCACCGCCAGTTATCCTTATCTTATCAATACCCTCATCTATGGCTACTTTTACAAACAAAAACAACTCTTCAAAACTAAGTAAATTCTCTTTTGGCTGCCACTCAAATGGCTTTGTAGGCATACAATATTTGCATCTAAAATTACACCTACTAGTAACTGAAACTCTTAAATAATTTATTTTTCTTCCATATTTATCTATCATAATTTTCCTAATTTATGTACGCAAAAGACCTCTGATTTTTAGTATCAAATTTACTTTGCCTACACTTAATTGTAAATCTTTCGCAATACTCTCAACGCTTAATCCGTTATTATAAAGTGATACTATTTTTTCTTCATCGCTTCCATTGTTTGGCGGAGAAATTTTAGTTATACTTTTTGTTCTTTCTTCAAGATCGTAAATTCTATCTTGTTGCTCTGATTGAAAATTTTCTATAGCTTGTTCTATGTTTTGTATAGAGTTAATCACGGGTATGATTTTATCATTTATCTCAGATTGTATTTTTAATGCAAGTCTTTCTTCGATATTTTGTAAATCTTCAGTTTCTTTGGGCAACGAAGCTGTTATTTCAAGAGTTTGAAGTTGTTTTTTTATAGCATGGTTTTCTTTCATTAAACTATCTAAAATTTTTTCATATTTTGAAAATTTTCTAGTCATTTCAGAATCTTTCATATAAGAAAGTGCTATAACTATTAGCAAAACAATGCCAAATGCTATAAATGCTGTGATTTCTATCATACAACGCCTTTCATTTCGCGTATTAACTCTCGCTCTCTTTGAGAGACATAACTATCCCAATCTTTTTCATCGCTAAAGCTCATTTTATCAATGCTAGCTATACTTTTGCTTTTTGCTATAAATACTACAGGAACTTCTCTTTTAGGAAATACTGGCAAAAATATCCTGCCATAATATTTATTATTTATATCAAATTTTTCATCTTTTATCTTAAAATATCCATATCCTATAGAAATTATATGACTTTTATCGGTTAAATTTAAATAAGTATCGGCGTGATTTCCGTCTAATTTTTTATAAAGCATATCTACTTTTTTATGTAATTCTACAATAAGTTTTAGCAAAATTTTATCAGTTTCATCGGCATTACCATTTGCTTTTTGATGTCTAATCCACTCATTTATCGGATCAATACTATCTTTTGATAAGGTATCAAATTCTTCCATAAATGCTGTTTTATTTTTTTCAAATTTATCAAATTTGATATCAAAAAAAGCGTCTACTAATCTTACATCGTCCATAAATCTATCCAAATAAAAATAAACAACATTATGCCAAGATATCCATTTAGTGTGAAAAATGCTTTATCTATCTTGCTAAAATCTTTTCTTACAATCTGATGCTCTTTAAAAAGTATAAAAGCACTCAAAATGATACCAAAATACGCCCATCCGCCAAGATTAGCAGACCATGCAAACAATAACCAAAATATAATAGTTATAAAGTGAAACATAGCAGATATAAACATAGAAGCCTCTACTCCATATCTTGATGGTATGCTAAAAAGTCCGGTTTTTTTGTCATAATCAATATCTTGAAGCGAATAAAGCACATCAAATCCAGCAACCCAAAATGATACGCCAAAACAAAGCAAAACGCTCCAAAGTGGTATATCAGCACTTACAGCAACAACTCCAGCAATGGGTGCTAATCCTTCACAAAGTCCCAAAACCACATGAGCAAGCGAACTAAATCGTTTAAAAAAAGAATATCCGCCAAGTGCTATAAGTATAGGAAAGGAGAGTTTAAATGCTAAATCATTTATGAAGTATGCTATAAAAATAAAAGCAAAGGCGTTAAAAACTATAAAAATAATTAAATTTTTTTTGCCAATTCTTCCATCAACACTTGGTCTATTTGCACATCTGGGATTTGGTCTATCTATATCCTCATCAAGATATCTATTTGTAGCCATCGCAAAATTTCTTGCAGTTACAGCACAAAGCGTTCCTAATATAAAAAGTTTTATGCCAAACCACATTGTGCCATTATCTATCTTAGAAGCCACAATCATTGACATAAAAATGAATGGCAACACAAATACAGAGTGCTTAAAAACTATAAGTTCGTTGATATCTTTTAAAACTTGCATAAATTTATTCATATTTTACCTAGTGTCAAAATTTAGTAATTTTATTATATTTAGCTTAATATTTAGTTAAAAACTTCGGTTTTTTGGTATGAAAATATATTAAATTTTTTAAATTTGTAAATTTTGAAGCAATAATCAAAATAATTTATAAATTTATAAGCTTATGTTTGATAAAATCGTCAATTCTATTTATTTATTGTGTGTCAAGGTAGCTCAGCTGGTTAGAGCGCTGGTCTCATAAGCCGGAGGTCGAGAGTTCAAGTCTCTCTCTTGACACCATTTACTCTATTTTTAACTTAAAGTAGCAACTTTAAATTTAGCTCTTTTTTCCAGTCCATAAATTATTTTTAAAAATGCCTAAAATATAAATATCGTCTTTTAAAATTTCAAATGGTATTACATAACCTTTAAAAATTAGTTTTCTTACATTTTCATCATCTTTATATTTTGGATAAGCTAACGGATAATATGGAATGTTTTCAAGTTTTAGAAATAAATCATCACTAAATTTTAAGGCTCTATTTATACTATCTTTTTTTATAAAGTCCGTTATGCTTTCTAGCTCACCATAAAACTGCTATGTATAAACTAGCAAATTTAAAGCCCTAAAATGTGATTTTTAATGCTTTGCTTTACTTCATCGTGGCTTAAAAGCTTAGCCCTTCTGCTGTGTATAGCTTTACTTCTTTTTTTCACTTCGTTGTAAATTTCATCATCGCTTAAAATCGGTAAATTATGTTCTAAATAATCGCCTAAATACTCATTTATATTTAACTCTTGGTTTTGTTCTTTTGCTAAGTTTTTAAGCAGTTTTATGGCTTCATCTAAAAAGCCCTTATTTGCCTGTATTATTATGCTTTGCATTACCGCCCCTTTTTTTATTTAATTATATAAAAATTAGTTTTATGATAGCTAAATTTGATTAAATATTTTTATAACTTCATTAAGTTCGTTATCTTTGTTTAGCTTTGCATATCTCATCGTTTGTTTTATGTCTTTATGATTTAAAAGCTTTGATATTGTAAATAATGGCCTTCGATATTATGGCTAATTGAATAGCAAAATATGCTGCTGTTAATGGCTAAGCAATACCAAAAAAAATAAATCTCTAAGCTACCAAATATAACTTTCCAAATTTATATACTATGTTGTATAAAAAATCTATTTGTTTTAAAATAAATTAAAATCTTACATAGCAAATTAGCAATAAAGCAAATAAAATATCTAAACAGTAAGATTATAAAATGCTCATAAATTTAACAAATAATCTTAAAAAATTATATTAATTTATTTATTTTATATTTTTGCTAGATAAATTTTAATTTTTATTTATAAAATCCCTTAATTTAGTATATTAAATATATTTATAAAAAAACCTTTAAAATATAACTTTTTTATTTTTATTGATAATTTATATCGTTTAACTCTAAATTTGTTTAAGTAAGTTTAAACTTCACAAATGATATAATCCAAAATCACAATTTTGAGGTTACATAATGAAAAAAATTTTAAAAAGAGATGGAAAAGAAGAGCTATTTTTATCATACAAGATAGAAGATGCTATAAAAAAAGCATTTGAAAGCGAAAATGAAGAGTATGATAAAAAAGTATTTTACGGCGTTATCGATGAAATAGCATCAAAAGAGATAACAGCGGTTGAAGATATACAAGATTTGATAGAAAAAAAGCTATTTGAACGCCAACATTTCAATGTTTTAAAAAGTTTTATGCTATATCGCCATACTCATAAAATGCAAAGAGAGCAAATTTTAGGATTAAATGAAGACACAACATACATAAACTCAACTCAAACCATAAACGAATATATAGGAAAACATGATTGGAGAATTTTAGCAAATTCAAACGCAAGCTACTCAAACGCAGGGCTTATAAACAACACCGCTGGAAAAGTCATAGCAAACTACTGGCTTGATAGTGTTTATAGCAAAGAAGAGGGATTAGCTCATAGAAATGGGGATTATCATATCCACGATTTAGACTGCCTTACTGGATATTGTGCAGGATGGAGCTTAAGAGCATTGTTAAACGAAGGTTTTAATGGCGTTAGAGGAAGAGTTGAAAGCAAATCACCTCATCATTTTAGAGAAGCACTTTATCAAATGGCAAATTTTCTTGGAATTTTACAAAGCGAATGGGCAGGAGCACAGGCATTTTCAAGTTTTGATACATATCTTGCACCTTATGTTTTTAGAGATAATTTAACAGATAGAGAGATAAAAAAAGCTATTACTAGTTTTGTTTTCAATCTAAATGTGCCAGCAAGATGGGGGCAAAGTCCATTTACAAATGTTACGATAGATTTAACTTGTCCAGATGACTTAAAAGATCAAATTCCAACAAGCCAAAACGAACATCTTTTTAAAGGCTTAGATGATGAAATTCTTATAAAAAAAGCAAAAGAACGAGGCAGAGATAAATTAATCGATATGACTTATGGCGATTTTCAAAGCGAAATGGATCGCATAAACATAGCATTTTATGAGGTTTTAACAAAAGGAGATAAATGCTCTCAACCTTTTACTTTTCCTATACCAACTGTAAATTTAACACAAGATTTTGACTGGGATAGCCCAGTGGCTAAAGTGTTGTTTGAAAATACTGCTAAAATGGGCTCGAGTTACTTTCAAAATTTTATCGGAAGCCAATATATCATAGATGAAAATGGAAACAAAATAGAAAATGAAAAAGCCTATAAACCAGGTGCAGTCCGCTCAATGTGTTGCAGACTTCAACTCGATTTAAGAGAACTGCTAAAAAGAGGTGGGGGACTTTTTGGTTCAGCTGAAATGACTGGATCAATTGGCGTTGTAACGATAAATTTAGCCCGTCTTGGCTATCTTTATAAAAATGATAAAAAGGCACTTTATGAAAATTTAGATAAGCTTTTAGAACTTGCAAAAAGCACACTTGAGAAAAAGCGTAAATTTATAAAAGAAATGTATGATAGAGGGCTTTATCCATACACAGCAAGATATCTTAAAAATTTCAACAACCATTTTAGCACCATAGGTATAAATGGCGCAAATGAAATGATAAGAAATTTTAGCAATGATAAAGAAAACATTGCAACTAAATTTGGAGTTAAATTTGCTACTGAAATTATAGAACATTTAAGAGACAAAATCCGCTCTTTTCAAGAAAGCACGGGAAATCTTTATAATCTCGAAGCAACTCCTGCTGAGGGGACAACTTATCGCTTTGCAAAAGAAGATAAAAAAAGATATGATGATATATTGCAAGCTGGAAGTGGCGATAATATTTATTATACAAACTCGACACAACTTCCTGCGTATTTTGGAGACGATCCGTTTGAAGCACTTGATTTGCAAGATGAACTTCAATCAAGCTACACAGGCGGAACCGTTTTTCACTTATATATGAAAGAAAAGTTAAGTTCGGCTGAGGCTTGTAAAATGCTTGTAAAAAATATAGTAACAAATTACAAACTTCCTTATATTACAATAACCCCGATATTTAGCGTTTGTCATAAGCACGGATATATTTCTGGAGAGCATGAATACTGCCCGTATTGTGATGAAGAGTTACTAAATGAATATAAAAAAAATCAAAAAGGAGCATAAAATGGAATTTCCAAAAGAGTTAGAATCAAAAAGAACAAAATGTGTAGTTTATACAAGAGTTATGGGATATTTAAGACCGGTTGAGAGCTTTAATTTAGGTAAAAAAGGAGAGCATAAAGAGCGTGTTCAATTCGTAGAAAAATGCGATAAAAAGGAACAAAAAACAGCATAAATTATGAATCAAATTTATGAAATTACTAAATTTACCACAACAGACTATCAAGACGAACTTGCTTGTATAGTTTGGTTTGGTAGATGCAATATGCGTTGTATCTACTGCTACAACATAGATGCGGTTTTAAATCAAGGCAAAATAACAAATGATGAGTTTTTAAATTTTTTAAAATCAAGAGTTGGAAAATTAAGCGGAGTTGTGTTTAGTGGCGGTGAATGCACGCTTTGTAGAGATTTTTTAACACTTTGTAGAAATGTTAAAAACCTAGGTTATAAGCTTAAAGTTGATACAAACGGCACAAATTTAGACATCATAAAACAAGCCTTGGATGAAAATCTTATAGATTACATTGCGCTTGATTTTAAAGCACACATTGATATATTTAAAGAAATTACAAAATCAAATTTATATTATAAATTTGAAAAAACACTGCAATATCTCATAAAAATTGACTTTAAATTTGAAGTTAGAACGACAATTCATACTGATTTTATAAACGAAAATGATATTTCTCAAATGGCACAATATCTTGAAAATTTAGGATATAAAAATAACTATTATTTACAAAACTTTTTACAAACAAATCATAATTTTACCAAACTTCCACCACAAAAAAGAGTTATAGATAAAAACAAAATACTCACAAAATTAAACATAGTATTGCGAAATTTTTAATACGCACTATGATATAATTTTCAAAATATTTTTAAAAGGAGAAAATGGATGAAAAAAATTTTAATTTTTTTATTCGCAGCTATAATATCTTTAAACGCAGGAGTTAAACAATTAGATATGGAACCATCAAATATCACAGAAGATATGCAGATAATAGACACTAGAACACCAGCTGAATGGAAGGATACTGGAACTATCAAAGGTGCTTATAAAATCTCTCTTACAAAAGACGATAGAAAAACCATAGATGAAAACTTTATAGAAAAAGTAAAAGCTAGTAGGATAAATTTATCTAGACCGATCTATGTAATTTGTAAAAGTGGTAGAAGGGGCGAAATGGCTGCTAAATTGTTACAAGAAAATGGTATAAACGATGTAACAAATTTAAAAGGTGGTATGGATAAACTTATATCTCACGGATACAAAACAGTTAAAGAATAAACTAAAATGGTGGCAAATTCGCCACTATTTACAAAACTCATCTTCTTTATTAATAGTTTTAATTTAAAATTTATCGCAAATTTGCTTACTTAAAGGAGTAAATATGAAAAAAATATTATTAGTTTTTGGCATATTTTTTATGCTAATTGCAAATGCAAAAGAAATCAAAGGAGAAAATATGCAAAACCAAAAAGAAATATACCTAGCAGGAGGTTGCTTTTGGGGAATGGAAGGATATTTTAAAAAAATACCGGGGATTTTGCAAACAGATGTCGGTTATGCAAATGGAAAAACTTCACAAACTTCATATCAAGAATTATCAAAAAGCGATCACGCAGAAACATTAAAAATTAAATTTGATGAAAATGTTATTAGTTTGATTGAAATTTTGGCTCATTATTTTAGAATTATAGACCCCATATCCATAAACAAACAAGGAAATGATATCGGAAGACAGTATAGAAGCGGAATTTACTACACTGACGAAAGTATGAAAAAATATATAATAGACTTTATTAATCAAGAGCAAAGAAAATACCAAGAAAAAATAGCAGTAGAAGTTCAAAAACTTGAAAATTTTATACTAGCAGAAGATTACCATCAAGATTATTTGGATAAAAATCCTAGCGGATATTGTCATATAAATTTAAGTTTATCTTCAAAACCTCTTTATGCTGGTAAATTTAAAAAACCAAGTCAAGATGAGATAAAAAACTCTTTAAGTGAACTGCAATACAATGTTACGCAGTATAAACAAACAGAAGTGCCATTTAGTTCTAAATTTGATAAATTTAATAAAAAAGGCATATATGTAGATATTGTAACAAAACAACCTCTTTTTAGCTCTAAAGACAAATTTGATGCAGGGTGCGGCTGGCCGAGTTTTTCAAAACCAATAACTACAGATGTCATAAAATACAATGAAGATTTAACTCATGGAATGCAAAGAACAGAAGTTAGTTCTAAACTCGGTAATTCCCATCTTGGGCATGTTTTTGATGATGGTATAAAAGAAAAAGGTGGACTAAGATATTGTATAAATGGTGCTAGTTTGGAGTTTATTCCTGTTGAAAAGATGAAAGATATGGGGTATGAAGATTATATATTGTATGTAGAGTAAATTTGCGTTAAAACGCAAATTTACTAATCTTGAACTTTTTTATGAGGTAAAACTAAATTTAAAACAACTCCGATAATAGCCCCAAGTCCGATTTGAGAAAAACTAGCAAAACCTAAATCAAGCACCATACCGCCAAGCGCAGGAACTAAAACAAGAGCTATTATAATCATATTTCTTGGATTATCCATATCAACCTTGTTTTTTATAAGACTTTCCATGCCAACACTTGCTATTATTCCAAAAAGCAGTATCATAATGCCACCTAAAACACAAGAAGGCACACTAGATATCAATGCCCCAAGCTTTCCTACAAAAGCTAACATTATTGCTACTATCGCAGACCATGTCATAATAGCAGGATTAAAAGCTCTAGTTAAGCGAACAGCTCCTGTTACTTCGGCATAAGTTGTACAAGGTGGTCCTGCAAGAAGTGCTGCCACGCTAGTTGCAATACCATCACCAAGAAGAGTTTTTTCAAGTCCTGGATTTTTGGTAAAATCTTCTTTTGTAACATTGCTAATTGCTATAACATTGCCAATATGCTCAATTATGGGGGCAATTATAACAGGTATCATATACAAAATAGCATCAAGATGAAATGTAGGAAATACAAAATTTGGCACACTGAACCAAGGGGCATTTTTTACAACAGAAAAATCAATAATCCCATAAAACATAGACATTATATATCCAGCTGCTATGCCACACAAAATTGGAATGAGTTTTAACATACCTTTTGCAAAAACTATACACATAAGAGTTACCAAAAGAGAAACTCCAGCTATAATCATAGCATCATTTGTGCTAAAATTTGGATTTAAAATTTGATATATTTTTAGTGCCTCTCCTGATGGAGTTGCCATACTTACAGCAGCTGGACTAAGGACAAGACCTATTGTCATTATAACAGGACCAACAACTATTGGAGGTAAAATCTTTTGTATAAACTCATAGCCCTTATACTTCACAACAAAACTAAAAGCACTATATGCAAGTCCTGCAAAAAATACAGCTCCCATTGTAGCACTTAATCCCCATTTGGATATACCAAAACTAATTGGTGCAATAAAAGCAAAGCTTGATGCCAAAAAAATAGGAACGATTTTTTTGCGACAAACAAATTGAAAAATAAGAGTTCCAATTCCAGCTGTAAAAAGAGCAACGCTTGTATCTAGCCCCGTTAAAATCGGCATCAAAACCAAAGCTCCAAAAGCAACAAATAAAAATTGTGCCCCTAAAAGTGAGTCTTTTAATCTAAAATTGTATTGTGTTGAACTTGTCATAAATTTTCCTTGAGATACATTAAAATAAAAATCTGTGAATTTTAGCCAGTTTATCTGTAAGTTTACTTATAAATTTTCATAGTATATAAAATTTACAACTATTTCACATTATTTATATCAAATTTAATATATTTTTGGTATAGTTATAAACCCATATAAATTATTATTAAGGAGAAAAAATGGCGGTAAAAATTACTGATATATGCATAGCTTGTGGCTCTTGCATAGATGAGTGTCCAGTTGAAGCTATAGTTGATGATAGCGATAACCCAAAAGGTGAAGATATTTATTATGTATATCCAGATAAATGTGTAGAGTGCGTAGGTCACAATGATCAACCAGCCTGTGCATCAGCATGTCCAACAGACGGCTGTATAGTTTGGGATGCACCAGTTGATGGTCAACCTAGCAGAAGTGAAATATCTGCAGATATGAGAAATGGTTCTACTCCTGTAGTTCAATAATCTTTCATAATTATCAAAAAGTAGGCATAAAATGAGCCTACTTTTATTTTTTACTTTTTTTTGATATAATCTTTAAAATTATTTTTTATTGTAATTAAAGGATAAACATGCAAAAAACCTTATCTATTATAAAACCTGACGCAGTTAAAAAAGGTGTTATTGGTAAAATTATTGATAGATTTGAAAGCAATGGTTTAAGGATTGCAGCAGCAAAAAAACTTAAACTTAGCGAAGAAGATGCTAAAAATTTTTATATAGTTCATAAAGATAGACCTTTTTATGGCGAGCTTGTTAAATTTATGACAAGCGGTCCAGTTGTTGTTATGGTTTTAGAAGGAGAAAATGCTGTTGCTAAAAATAGAGAATTAATGGGAGCAACTGATCCTAAAAAAGCTGAAAATGGAACAATTAGAGCTGATTTTGCAGATAGTATAGATGCAAATGCAGTTCATGGAAGCGATAGTTTAGAAAATGCCGCTATAGAAATATCATTTTTCTTTTCAAATAGAGAGATTTGCTAAAAAAATAATGAAAATTGCATTTTCTACAATAAATAAAAACGATTATCCGTTTGAATTTAAAAAAGAAGATATAAAATTAAGCGGAAATTTAAAGAAAATTGGTGCAAATTTAGTAAATTGTGATGCCCATATAAAAGGCAATTTACCGTATATATGTAGTAGATGCGGTGATGACATAATGCTTCGTTTAGATTATGATTTGAGTTTAATTTTAAGCAATGGATACTATAAAGACGAAGATGGAAAACTTGATGATGTCATTGAGTTTTTTGATGGAAATATAAATTTAGATGAGATAATAACCAGTGAAATAGAGTCATATAAAAGCGACTGTTTTTACTGTGAAAAATGTAAAATTTAGTAAAGGAGATAAAAAATGGCAGTACCTAAAAGAAGAGTGAGTAAAACTCGTGCAGCAAAACGCAGAACTCACTATAAGGTAAATCTTCCAATTCCCGTTAAAGATAAAGACGGCAGTTGGAAAATACCACATAGAGCAAACAAAACAACGGGAGAATACTAATATATGGTTCGTGTTGCTATCGATGCAATGGGCGGTGATTTTGGTTGTGAGCCAATTATAAATGGTGTTTTACAAGCTTTAGAAGAAAAAAGTTTTAATGCCATTTTAGTTGGCGATAGACAAGAAATTGAAAAAATGATACCGGATCGTTTTTCAAATAATATTACTTATATTCAAGCAAATGAGATGTTTTCTATGGCAAGTCATGCAACTGATGCCATAAAAAACAAAGAAACTACCATATATAAAGCTATAGAGCTCTTAAAAAATGGCGAATGCGACGGAGTTGTTTCAGCTGGACATAGTGGAGCTACAATGAGCTTAGCAACACTTAGGATAGGTAGGTTAAAAAATGTTCTTAGACCTGCTATAGCAACACTTATGCCAAGTCAAAACAATAAAAAAACGCTTATGCTTGATGTTGGAGCTAATGTTGATTGCAAAGCAGAACATCTTTTTCAATTTGCCGTAATGGGCGAAGCTTACGCTAAAGAGATTTTAGGGATACAATCACCAAAAATAGGTCTTTTAAGCAACGGAGAAGAAGAAAGTAAGGGAAATGATGTAACAAAAGAAGCTTTTTTGCTTTTAAAAAACCTTGATTCTTTTATCGGAAATGTTGAAGGCGGACAAATTTTTGATGGAAGTGTAGATGTTGTGGTTTGCGATGGATTTATCGGTAACTTAGTGCTTAAAACAAGCGAAGGCGTAGCTAGTGCTATGACTAAAATCATTAAAACAAATATCAAAGAATCTTTCATATCTATAATAGGTGCATTTTTAATGAAAAAAGTGTTTAAAAATATTAAAAGATTAGTTGATTATGACGAATATGGCGGTGCACCTTTAATCGGTGTTAAAAACTGCGTTATTATAAGCCACGGCAAAAGCAGCCCAAAGGCTATAAAAAATGCTATATTTCAAGCAATTAAATTTTCAGATTCTAAGATAAATAACACTATAGAAAATGAACTTGCTTATTTCGCAAAGCAATAATACAATATGAAAAAAGCCTCAATGATATCTATAGGGGCTTATGCTCCAAATACAATCCTAAATAATTTTGATTTAGAAAAAATGGTTGAAACCAGCGATGAGTGGATAACAAAAAGAACTGGTATAAAAGAACGCAGAATTGCTAAAAATATGTCTACATCTGATCTTGGATATGAAGCTGCAAAAATCGCAGTAAATCGCTCTGGACTTGACATAAAAGATATAGATATGTTAATTTGTGCTACTTTTACGCCAGATTATCTTTGTATGCCATCAACCGCTTGCGTGATAGCATCAAAGCTTGGCTTGATAAACATTCCAGCTTTTGATATAAGTGCAGCTTGCTCAGGTTTTATATATCTATTAAACATAGCAAAATCTTTTATACAAAGCAATTGTGCAAAAAATATCTTGATAATTGGTGCTGAAAAAATTAGTTCGTTTATAGACTGGAGCGATAGAACAACTTGCATTTTATTTGGCGATGGTGCAGGGGCTGCTGTCATATCAGCTAGAGATGAAAACGAGATTATAGATGTTCATTTAGGAAGTGATGGCTCAAAAAGAGAGCTTTTAATGATTCCAGGTTGCGGGAGTTTAAATCCAGCAAATCCAAATACCATACAAAATAGATTAAATTTCATTCATATGAAAGGAAACGAAGTATTTAAAGTTGCGGTAAATACACTAACAAATGATGTTATAAATATTTTAGAAAAAAACAATCTTACAAGTGATGATATTGATTTTTTCATACCTCATCAAGCAAATTTAAGAATAATTCAAGCAGTTAAAGATAAGCTTAATATAAATGATGAAAAAAGCATTATAACTGTTCATAAATACGGCAATACAAGTGCAGCTTCGATTCCTATGGCGATAAACGATGCTTATGAAGAAGGCAAAATCCAAAATGGAAATTTACTACTTTTAGATGCTTTTGGAGGTGGATTTACTTGGGGAAGTGCTTTGCTTAAATTTGGTGGAATTAATTTTAATCAGCTCTAAATTCTTATAGAATATCAACACAATAATATATTAAATTTATCAAAAACAAGTATAATAAAATTAAAAAAGGTGAAATATGATTTTTATAGATGCTTGCTTTAAAAAACCAACCCCATATACTCCTATTTGGATGATGAGACAAGCGGGTAGATACCTACCAGAATACATGAAAGTTAGAAAAGAAGCTGGTGATTTCTTATCCCTATGCAAAGATTATAAAAAAGCCAGTGAAGTTACGCTTCAACCAGTTGATATGCTAGGAGTTGATGCTGCAATCATTTTTAGCGATATTTTAGTTATTCCGCTTGAAATGGGCATGGATTTAAATTTTATAAGTGGCGAAGGTCCTGTTTTTGAAAAAAGAATACAAACTAATGAGGATTTAAACAAATTAGATTCACAAAAAGCTATAAAAAATCTAAATTATGTTTATGATGCTATAAAGTTAACTAGAGAAAAACTACCTAAAGATAAAGCTTTGATAGGATTTTGCGGTGCTCCTTGGACAATTGCAACTTATATGATAGAGGGTAAAGGCAGCAAAACTTATAACATATGCAAAAAACTTTTATACACAAATCCTGAGTTTTTACATAAAATTTTATCACAATTAACAGAAGTTTTAAAATTATATTTAGAAGAACAGATAAAAGCTGGTGCAAATGCTGTACAAATTTTCGATAGCTGGGCAAATGCTCTTGAAATGGATAAATATTTTGAATTTGGCTTTAAATACATAAACGAAATAGCTTCTTATATTAAACAAAAATATCCGCATATTGCCGTAATTGTATTTCCAAAAGGCATTAGCGGTTATTTAGAAAAAATTGATGGAAATTTTGATGTTTTTGGCGTTGATTGGAGCACGCCTTTAAAAAACGCTAGGGATACACTATCTTCTAAATTTACACTTCAAGGAAATATGGAGCCATGCAGACTTTATAGCAAAGAAAGTATTTCGCAAGGCATTGATGAAATTTTATGTATTATGAAAAACAGACCTCACATATTTAATCTTGGGCACGGAATTTTACCAGATATCCCTGTTGAAAATGCTAAGTATTTTATAAAAGAAGTTCAAAAAAGATCTCAAAAATAAAGGAAAAAAATGAGTTTTATAAAGGAATTTAAAGAATTTGCCATGAAAGGCAATGTTGTTGATATGGCAGTTGGTGTAGTGATAGGTGCAGCATTTGGAAAAATTGTTTCATCTTTGGTTTCAGATGTGATAATGCCTGTTATGGGGATATTAACAGGGGGAGTAAATTTTAGTCATATGAATATTGTTTTAAAAGAAGCTGTTGGAACAGCGCCTGCTGTTACGCTAAATTACGGCTCATTCATACAAACCATAATTGATTTTTTAATTATAGCATTTGCAATTTTTATAGCAATAAAAGCTATGAATAAAATAAGAAAACAAGATGAGAAAAAAGAAAACACACAACCAGCACCAAAAGAAGATATAGTTTTACTGACAGAAATAAGGGATTTGTTGAAAAAATAATGCTAGAAAAAATATCTTTTTTTAAATATGTTGATAAACAAAAAATTAAAAAAATAGAAAATGCAAGTATTATCAAAAAATATAAAAATGGAGATTTGCTTTTTATAGAAGGAGAGGAGCCAAAATGGCTTCACCTTCTTATAAAAGGCGAAATACGGATTTTTAAAACCAAGCAAAATGGAAGTGAAATTTTTTTGCATAATATTTTAGCACCATCATTCATAGCAGAAATTGCAACTTTAGAAGGAATTCCTTATCCTGCTAGTGCTAAATTTGCGGCTAATTCTGAAGTAGTAAAAATAGAATTTGATTTTTTTAAAAAAGAGTGTTTAAGCGATGAAAATATATCTTTAGGTATGATAAAATCACTTAGTCAAAAACTCAAAATAATGAATGAGGTTATACACAACGAAATAATACTCAATGCAGAAGCCAAAGTTGCAAAACAGTTAGTAGAAAATTTGGAAATTTTTTCAATGCTTAAAAATATACAAATAGCAACAATGCTAAACATCACCCCAGAAACACTGTCTAGAATTCTATCTAAATTTAAAAAAAGCAAACTAATAGAAATACAAAAAGAAACAATAAAAATAATAGATAAAAAAGCCTTAAAAGAGCTTTATATATTACTTTAAAATATCAATCCTTCGCTTTCTTGCATATTCAAGTTATCCATTTGAGATGAATTTGGAAGAGGAGACTTATCTGTATAAAATTCTTCCTTTCCTTGATACATCATACTTTTTACACCATCTGGTTTTACAAACTTAGTTTTCATATCTGGATTTAATTTTTTGTAATCCTCAACAAATTTTTTAAATACAGGTCCAGAAGTTCTAGCTCCACCTTCGAATTTTTTCATTGGAGTATTGTTATCATTTCCATACCAAACCATCACAGCAAGCTCTGGTGCAAATCCGCAAAACCAAGCATCTACATTGTTATTTGTAGTTCCCGTTTTACCGCCTATTTCTACTCCATCAACTCTTGCTCTTCTACCTGTTCCTTCATTTACAACAGTTTTAAGCATATCAACCATAAGATATGCTTGTTCAGGTTCCATTATAAAAGCTCTTTTTGAATCATAAATTTTAGTTATACCAAATTTATTTGTAACTTTTCTAATCAGTTTTGGTTCAACAATCTCTCCTAAATTTGGAAACATAGAATAAAATTTGGAAGCTTCTAGAGGCGATACACCAAAACTACCAAGAGCTATTGATAAATCTTGAGATATACCGCTAAAACCAAGTTCTGTAAGTTTTTGATACGCTACATCTAAACCTATTTGGTTTAGTAAATTTATAGTTGCTAAGTTTCTTGAATCCCTCAAAGCCTCTTTTAAAGTTATAAATCCTTTATATTTGTTACCATAATTTTTAGGAGTCCAATCTTCACCAGCATTTGCATTTTCAAAAACTCTTGCCACATCAGGAATCTTACTCATAGGCGAATATCCTAAATTTAAAGCTAATTGATAAATAAAAGGTTTAAAACTAGAACCAAGCTGTCTAGTAGCTTGAGTGGCACGATTATAGTTGCTTTTATTATAATCAACTCCGCCAACCAAAGCCAATATATCGCCACTTTGTGGATGAGTTGCTATTAATGCACCATTTAAAACAGTACTATTTGCATCTTTATCTCTTTTTAAAATTTCATTATAACCAAATCTTAACGCCTCTACTGCCTTATCTTGAGCTTGTAAATCAATGCTCGTTTGTATGATATAACCGCCAGTTCGTATATCTGAAAAATAAAGCGACGCTTCTTTTATAACTTCATCAACAACATAAGGTGCTCTATTTTTACTGAGCGTATCATCATATACCTTAGGTTCTTCTGCCAAAGCTATCTCATACTCATTTTTGTTTATCCAACCCAAATCATACATCCTACTAACTACACTATTGGCGCGAGAAAGAGCTAAATCCATATGTTTTGTTGGATCATACGCACTTGGTGCTTTTGGCATACCAACAAGCATTGAAATTTCTTTTAATGTTAGTTCATCTAAAGTTTTTCTAAAATACCCATTTGCAGCAGTTTTGATACCATAATACCCGTGCCCAAAATAAACATGATTTAGATATCTTTCTAAAATTTGCTCTTTTGTAAGCTTGTTTTCTACTTCATATGCAAGAACTGCTTCTTTTATTTTTCTTATAATCTTTTTTTCTGGACTAAGTGCGACATTCTTTATAAGCTGTTGAGTAATTGTTGATGCACCCTCAACTAATTTCATGGCTTTTATATCTTTTATCAAAGCCCTAAAAATAGCTTCTATATTTATACCCCCGTGTTCAAAAAAAGATGTATCTTCTATCGCAACAAGTGCTTCTATGATTCTACCGGGTATATCTTTATAATCCACATACAATCTATTTTCATCATCAAATACATTTGCTATAAGTTCGCCGTTTCTATCATAAATTTGAGTAGTTAATCTTGGATTATAATCAATTATGCTATATGCCTCAAAGTGAATATCACTATATAATTTTCCAAGAAATAAAGCCAAAGCCACAAAACAAGCAAATAAAATTCCAAAAATATATCTCATAAAAATGCCTTTAAAATTTCCACACAAAGCCCTCTTGCATTACTTAAATAACCAGAGTAACTTTTTATATATTTTTTATTAAATCCTTCTATCATCATAGCCCCTGCTTTTCCTTGCCACTCATTACTTTGTAAATAAAAATTTAAATCATTTTCTTCAAATTTCAAAAATTCAAATTTAGTCTCATTTACACTAATCATCTCAAATTTTTGAGAGCAAAACAGCATTGCACTAAAAACACTCACAATGTTTCCACTTTGCGCAAGAAGCATATCTAGAGCATCTTTTTCATATTTTGCTTTACCAAAAATTTTATCTTCAATGCTAACTATGCTATCAGCAAACAAAACATTTTGCATATCTGGATAAATATCAAAAAATTCTTTTTGTTTGGATTTTACAACATCTAAAACATATTTTGAAGGAGTGCCAACACGCTCTACTTCTTCTTTAAAATTTAATTTTATTTGATTAAAACTAATACCATTTGCCCTTAAAATTTCAGCTCTTGTTTGAGATGAAGATGCAAGCGTTAACATCTATAAATTCCTAAAATTTATTCCCAAAAATATCGCAAAACACATACAAACAATATTTAATGGAGTGAAATATCTAAAAATGATAACCAAATTTTCTCTTACTTCTAAATAATCTTGCCGTTTTTTCGCATTAAGCGATTTTTTAAACCTAAAAGCCATATAACATAAATTTATTAAAACAAATAAAAAAATTGCAAATTTCGTAGCTATGATAGCTTCGAGCATAGGATCTGCCATTTTTAATACATTGTTATTAATTAAAAAAAATCCGCTTAATAAAATTATCAACATAGACAAACACACAATTATAGCAAATTTTTCAATAGCACAAAAAACAAGATCCACGTTATCCTCATTTATAACAAATCGTCTAAAAACAAATTTAGCACCAAGCCATCCATTTATATTTACACCCAAAAAAATAGCAACTGACAAAATATGCAAAAAAGGAGCTATATTTTCTAATTTTGCAAAGGCTATATCTATCAATTTAATTTCTCTTTTATAAAAGATTTTGCATACTCATAAGCATCATTAATCTTTAATATATCTTTTCCACCGGCAGTTGCAAAATCATCACGACCGCCGCCGCCGCCGCCCAAAATTTTAGCAACATTTCTAACAAGCTCTCCAGCTTTTATCGGAGCATTTTTAACACCGGCTGCTAAATTTATCTTATCATCTTTTTTATTTCCAAGTAAAATTACAACTTTTTCATATCTGTTTTTTACTTCATCTATTTTTTCTTTTATATCGCCTTCAAAATCGCTAACAACAACTTTTACGCCATTTATATCATCGATAACTAAGGCGCTTGAATTTGACATTGCACTTATTTGTGATTTTAATGATTTTATTTCGTCTTTTAATTTTTCTATGGAAATTATAGGAGAACTTGTTTTTAGCGTTTCGCAAACCTCTGAATAGTCTTTTCTTAAATTTTTAATGAACTCAAAAGCACTTTTTGAACACACAGCTTCTATTCTTCTTACTCCAGAACTTACTCCGCTTTCTTTTAATATTAAAAACATGCCTATTTCACTGACATTTTTAACATGAGTTCCACCGCAAAGCTCCTTGCTAAAATTTCCTATACTTAAAACTCTTACTTTTTGATCATATTTTTCACCAAAAAGAGCTGTAGCGCCGCTATTTTTAGCATCCTCTAAATCCATAATCTCGGTTTTTACATCCTCTTTACTGGATATAACTAAATTTACCATATCCTCAACTTGTCTTATTTCTTCGCTACTCATAGCTTTTGAGTGAGAAAAATCAAACCTAAGCCTATTAGCTTCCACGCTACTTCCAGCTTGTGTAACATGGCTACCTAAAACTTTTTTTAATGCTGCGTGAAGAAGATGTGTTGCACTATGATGTCTTGCTATTTCATCTCTTATTACATCAACCTTGCACTCCACCTCATCTCCAACTTTAAGAGTATTTTTTGAATTAACAAAACTTAAATTTAACCCAAAGAATTTTTGAGTGTCAATAACTTCATTTTGATTATTTATAATTCCTTTGTCACCGCATTGTCCGCCACTTTGTGCGTAAAATGGTGTTTGCTTAAGCATAATCCAACCGCTTGTGTTTGGTTTTAATTCATCTATCAATTTAAAATTTTCATCAAGTAGTGCTAAAATTTCTGTTTTATTTATCGTTTTTTCATAACCAACAAATTCGTTTTCTCCAAATTTCTCAAGCAATACTTTAAAATCTCCGCTTTCTATAGCCTTATCACCACTACCTTTCCAACTAGCTTTGGCTTTTTTGCGTTGTTCGCTCATAAGCTCATCAAATTTTTTCTCATCAACACTAATGTTTTTTTCTCTTAGCATATCTATAGTAAGATCTAGCGGAAAACCATAAGTGTCGTATAGTTTAAATGCAACTTCGCCACTAAAAATATTTTTAGTATTTTTTAATTCATCATTAAACAGCTCAAGACCAGATGCTATAGTGCTTAAAAATCTCTCTTCTTCGAGTTTTATCTGTTCTTTTACAATTTCGCTTTTATCTTTTAAGTATGAATAATGCTCTCCCATAAGCTTAACAACAATATCTACGAGTTTATACATAAAAGGCTCTTTTATACCAAGAAGATATCCGTGCCTTAATGCCCTTCTTAATATTCTTCTTAAAACATATCCTCTTCCCTCTTTATCAAAATTTACGCCTTGAGCTAGCAAAAATACAACAGATCTTATGTGATCGCTTATAACCCTATAACTTGCTCCACTTTTATACTCGTATTTTTTAGAACATAACTTTGCAACTTCATTTATAATAGGCATAAATATCGATGTATCGTAGTTGCTAAATACTCCTTCTTTAATAGCAGTAATTCTCTCTAAGCCCATACCTGTATCTATGCTTGGTTTTGGAAGCGGTTTTAAAGAGCCATCACTTGAGCGTTCAAATTGCATAAAAACAAGGTTCCAAATTTCTAAAAATCTATCGCCATCTCCACCCATATAATCTTCGCTCGTATTAAAATGCTCTCGCCCTTGATCATAAAAAATCTCGCTACAAGGTCCACACGGTCCGGTTTCTCCCATAGCCCAAAAGTTATCTTTATCGCCAAATTTATAAATTCTATCTTTTTGGATATATTTAGACCAAATTTCATAAGCTTCATCATCTTTTTCATGGACAGTAACATAGAGTTTTTCTTTTGGAAGTTTTAAAACTTCTGTTATAAATTCCCAAGCATATGGTATAACTTCATTCTTAAAATACTCTCCAAAGCTAAAATTTCCAAGCATTTCAAAAAAAGTATGGTGTCTTGCAGTATATCCTACATTATCCAAATCATTATGCTTTCCGCCTGCTCTTATGCATGTTTGACAACTTGTACGAATTGGCGGATTTGGTCTAGGCACCTCGCCTGTAAAAATACTCTTAAAAGGCACCATTCCTGCATTTGTAAAAAGAAGTGTTGCATCATCTGGAACTAGAGGTGAGCTAGGTATAACCTCATGTCCTTTATTTTTAAAATAATCCAAAAATTCTTTTCTTATATCCATATTCTTTTCCTAAATTTTTATATTAAGACTTATTATTTTATCCTAAAATTTGTTTTAATCCTATAAAAGATAAAAATTAAATCTATTTTTTTTGATTTTGCTTTAAAAATTTCTTATCTATATAACCCATTTCTACTAGTTTATTAAATATTTTAACAGTTATTGGTCCACCTGCTCTACCGCCACTTTGACCATGTTCTACTAAGACAATTACCGCGTATTTTGGCTCTTCGTAAGGTCCAAATGTTGTCATCCAAGCGTGAGACCTTTGATAGTATTCCATATCGGCTTCTTTCATACGAACTTTTTCGCTTTGTGGAATACCCACAACTTGAGCTGTTCCCGTTTTTGTTCCAAGAGTTACATTACTTTGAGATAAAACCCTAAGAGCAGTTCCACCTTCGCTATTTGCAACATCTTTCATAGCCTTTTTAACATACGATAAATTTTGTATTTTTTTAGGATCTATAAATAAATCAGTAACTTCAAATTTGACTTTTTGTCCATCTATAGAATCTAAGAAATGAGGCGTTATATTTTTATTTGTTGCAAGCGCTCCTATAAATTTAGCCATTTGCATAGGAGTTACAAGAAAACTACCCTGTCCAATAGATGTAATAAGCGTATCGCCTTGATACCAGCTCTCCCCTGTTTTTTGCTTTTTCCAACTTCTACTAGGCACAGTTCCAACAAATTCGTTTGGCAAATCAACATTAGTTTTGTAACCAAAACCAAATTTTTCATATATAGGCACCATTTCATCTATACCAACTTTAAAGCTTCCTTTGTAAAAATAATCATCGCAACTATATTTTATCGCATCATTTAAATTCACAAATCCATGTCCAGAACTCTTCCAGCATCTAAATTTACGCCCACCTAACTCAAAACTTCCACTACAAAAAAATCCATCATCTTTTGTCATTTTTCCACTATCTAAAAATGCCATTGCACTAGCCATTTTTATAGTTGATGCTGGTGGATAAAGACCATTTACCAACTTATTTGTAAAGGGGTGATCTAGACTATTTACTATATTATTCCACTGCTCATAACTAATTCCAGTTACAAAAGGATTTAGATTGTATTCTGGAAAACTTACTGCCGATAAAATAGCTCCATCATTTAAATCCATAACAATTATAGCACCGGCTCTATGTTCAAAATTTTCATATATGTATTTTTGCAAATCAAGATCTATTGTAAGCTTTATATCTTGGCTTCTTGGCTTTGTATATGAAATTTCCTCAACTTCTTTATTTAGTGCGGTAACCTTTGTCTTTCTTTCTCCGTTTATTCCTTGCAATACAGAGTTATAATACCTTTCTACACCATTTCTACCTGTGTAGTTTGTAAGTTTTGTCATAGGATCGTTATTGTAATCATCCAAATTTGCTCTACCAACATATCCTATAACATGTGAAGCTATGTTATCATTAGGATAGTGTCGCTTCGAAGCCGGCTTTATAAGCAAATTATGCCTTAGAACTAATTTGGCAAAGTGTGGAAGCATCGCATCATAATCTATAAAATCTACAACTTCTATAAAATCTTGATTATAAGGGGAATCATTTTTTTTATAATCTTTTTTGATTTTCGTAGCATTTAAATCACCAAATAAAGAAACTATAGCATTTATCTCATCATCTAAAATCTCTTCTTTATTACTTATATGCGGTTTTATAGATATAGAAAAGCCAAGTCTATTTACAGCAAGGGGTCTACCTTTTATATCATAAATATTGCCTCTAACTGGTGCTATTAGTTCAGTTTTTACTGCATTTTGTTCTGCTATTTCTTCATAATATTTATTTGATTTTATAGATAAATAGTAAATTCTCGTAAGCAAAATAATCCAAAAAATAGTAATTATCCCAAAAATAAGACGCATTCTCATAATATTTTCTCACGAAATAAAAATATAGATATAAAAGATTCTATACCAATAAAAACAAAATACTCTTTGTTAAAGTTTAAAAAATCTTGGCTATTTTGCATATATGCAAAAAGTTCATTTATTAAAAGTATGCAAATATATGATCCAGTCGTTATTACAACTAAAATCAATGATCTATATTTCATATTTATTAGCAACCAGTCTAATAAAAAATTATAAAAAAGCAAAAATGCTATCAATATAGAAAAAAGGTAAAATCCGTGAATTTGCTCTACAAAAAACAGATAAAGTATGCAAACATACCAATCTTTACCAAGATTACCAAGGGTTTTTTCTTTTTTTAAAAGCATAACTATCATATAACAAAAAACAACGCCTATAAGCGGTGGTAATGGCATAATTACGGTAAAAACTTGATATAAAAAAAGTGTTAAAACACTTATTATATATTTTATATTTGATAAATAAGTGCTATTTCGTCGCATATAGGAAAATGCTTACATTTTATACAATCAGCCCAAATTTTTTGCATAGGAATTTCTGATTTATCTATAATTTTAAAACCTAAATTTATAAAAAACTTATCTCTATAAGTAAGCGTCATAACATTTTTTACACCATAAAATTTCGCTTCTGCTAAAAGTTTTTTTACAATTTCACTACCAACACCTCTATTTCTATAATCTTTAGATACTACCAAACTTCTAACTTCTGCTAAAAAATCACTATGAATATGTAAAGCACCATATCCAGCCAAAGTATCATCTTCAAAACATAAAGTGTAAGAGCGGATATTTGTTGCTACTTCATCTTTATTTCTTGGAAGTATAATGCCTTTTTCAACTTCGATTTTAACAAGATCTTGCATACTAGAAATATCTTTTAAAAGAGCTTTTTTATAAAAAATCACAAATTTAAGCTCCTATCTACGATGATTTGCCTAGCTTCATCTATGCCAATGCCTTTTAAAACAGATACTAAATGTGCATTTTTATCATATTTTAAAATAGCACTTTTTTCACTTTGATTTAATTTATCGCATTTAGTATAAAATGTTATGAATTCTTGATCAGCTCTTTTAAATTTATTTATATAATTTTTTAAATTTATATCAGATTCCAAACCAATATGCCTTGAGTCTATAAGATGGACAAAAAGTCTTATTTGGGTTCTAAAATTTAAAAATTTATCTAAGTTTTTTTTCCAAATTTCTTGCTCTTTTTTAGAAACTTTTGCGTAACCAAATCCTGGTAAATCTACGAAAATAAGGCTGAATTTATCTTGTAAATCCATAAATGTAATATCGAAAAAATTTATAAGTCTAGTTTTACCTGGAGTTGATGAACTTTTTGCTAAAGATTTGTTGCAAGCAATAGCATTTATAAAACTGCTTTTGCCAACATTTGAACGCCCTAAAAATACAATTTCACTTGTAGAAAATTCAGGAGAGCTTTCTAAATTTACACATGAAGTTATAAATTTAGCATCAGCTACTTTTATCACTTTTTATCCTCAACTTGAAAAATCATTCTAACTGGCTTTTTATCTTTACTTTTTACTTCATAAGTTCCATTTATCTGATTTACTTCTATGATATTACCATAAACCTTTTTATCGGTTTCTTCTTCATGCAAATAAGCTTTTCCATCCATGATGTAAAGCTGTTTTTGAGGTATATAGGTTAGTTCATCAGCATTTCCATCGTAGTGTTTTTCATTTACTAAAACTTTAAATTTAGCATTGCCTTTGGCAAAGTATTTGATGGGTTCTTTTTTTTCATTAAATGTTATTCTAACGCTATCTGCCCAAAGCGTATCGTAATCGCCCTTTTTTACAACAACATTTCCTTTTAAATCGCTATAAAAATTCTTCTCATCTGCAAAGAAATTGTCAGCAGTTACCTCAACTTGTTCTGCAAACAGTATAGAAGAAAACAAAATAGTAAAAAAAGCGATTTTTATTTTAAATTTATCCATGAATGCACACCCTTTGCATAAATTTGCTTATTTTTGGTATCGTATTTTACACTTTTGCCGATAATTTTATCCTTATTTTGTGTGGCGACAAAATCAACATCGCTTTTTACAATTCCATTTTTGATATCATAAATAATCTCTTGGGATGAAAAATTTAAATTATTGCTATTTTCATAAAAAGCATTTTTTTTGAAAACAATCTCATCTTTCTTGTAAATCCCTTCATCTGAACGAAGATTATGCACAGTATCATCCCTTAGAATTTTTCCTTTGAAATCATAAAAATAATCATCGTCATTTATTCTAAGAGCTTTTGTTGCCTCATAAAGTCCGTTTATACCGCTGGAATTTATCTCGTAGTTTTTAACTCCATTCATTTGCATATCAGCAATGCCTACTTCAATTTTAGAAATTTGTTTTAAATACGGACTTTGAAAAGCAATAAGAGCCATTGAAACACTAAAAAGTGCTATGACAAAATAAAATATTTTTATTACCACACTTTAACCCAATCTTCAAAAATGCCATTTTCTTTCATTAATATTTCTATCATCTCTCTTATGGCACCATTGCCACCATTGTGAGTTAAAGTAGTTTGAACAAGAAGTCCATTTGTAGCATCGTTTGGCTTAAAACTTCTTTTAACTTTACTTAACAAAACTTGATCATTATAATCATCGCCTATAGCAGCTGCATTTTCTAGACTTAAATTTTCTTTTTTTAAAATTTCTTCAGCTGTTTTTAGCTTATCTTTTACACCTTGAAAAACATAACTAATCTTAAGATCTCGTGCTCTTTCTTCAACTCTTGGAGAATTTCTTTTTGTTATGATTGCTACTTTTTTACCCAGCTTTAACCAGCCCTCTATGCCAAAACCATCTTTTACATCAAATTCTTTTATTTCGCCGTGTGGAGAATATATTATCTTTCCATCTGTCAAACAACCATCAACATCTAAAAAAACAATCTCTATCATAAAACGCCTTTTGTGCTTGGAATTTCAACTCTAGAGTTTTTAACCAAAGCCCTTCTTAATGCAACACCAACGGCTTTAAAACTAGCTTCTATGATATGATGAGAATTACTTCCTCTTAGCTTTACTATATGTAAATTTATACTAGCATTTAAACTAAATGATCTAAAAAACTCACAAACAAGCTCTATATCAAAATCGCCTACTTTGCCACTATCAATACTTTCATACACTAAATAAAATCTATTGCAAAGATCAATAGCAACACTAATGGCAGCTTCATCCATGGTTATTATACTATCGCCAAATCTTTCTACGCCATTAAGAGGATAAATACTATCTTTTAGGCATTCTCCAAGCAAAATTCCTACATCTTCAACAGTATGATGAAAATCAACATTCAAATCACCATTAGCTTTGATTTTAAGGTCAAATAAAGAGTGTTTTGCAAAAGAACTAAGCATATGATCAAAAAAACCTATACCAGTGTCTATATCATGCTTACCAGTCCCATAAATTTCAAGTTCTATACTTATATCTGTTTCTTTGGTTTTTCTTGATTTTTGTATCATTTTATACTACTCTCTAACTATAAAAGCTCCATCTATCTTGCCTGATTTTGCATAATCTCTCGCTTCATCTTCGCTTCTAAATCCAGTTAAAAATACTCTATGGATAGGCTTATTATCTAATCGATATGTTTTTACAACCGTTTTATATCCATCAGAACCATGATAATTTCTCTCATATACTCTTGCACCTTCTATGTTTCTAAATGCACCAATTTGAACCATAAAATTTCCGCCCTCAAAGCTAACAGGTACGGACTTAGATGCAGTATTGACAGCTCCGTTAAATCCTATAACTTCAACTTTTACAGGAGCAGTGCCTGTTGCTATCATATTTATCTTACTTGCAGCACTCTTGGAAAGATCTATAATCCTATTTTGAACAAAAGGTCCTCTATCATTTATCCTAACGACTACCTCTTTAGAATTGCTTAAATTTGTAACTCTTACAACAGTATTCATCGGCAAAGTTTTATGTGCTGCGGTCATTGAATACATATTATAAATTTCGCCATTGGATGTTTTTTTACCATGAAAATCAGGTCCATACCAACTAGCAATACCGCTTGCTATGTCCCCAACATTTACAATAGTCGGATAATATGTTTTTCCATTAACCTTATATGGTCTCATGGTAGCTCTATGCATATTTGGTGAGTTAATAATAACTCCTCCATCATTTCTAGATGGCGAAACAATAGGTGCACCCATGGAACACCCGCTAAACACTAGACATATAACTATGCTTATAAGCGAGTATTTATGGTATAACAATTTTTTCTCCAATGCGTAAATTTGAACTAGCTATATTATTCACACTTTTTAAATTTTTTACGCTAACTGAAAATTTTTGAGCTATGCCAGAAAGCGTATCACCTTTTTGTATAATATAATTTTTTTTAGAAATTTCTTTTGCATTTTTAACTGCCAAAGCAGGCACTATCAACTCTTGATTTATAGATAATTTATCTGTTTTTAAAGAATTAATGTCTTTTATCGTCCTAGAATCTGTATTAAATCTACTTGCTATACCGCTAATAGTATCGCCATTTTTTACTACATATATATTTTTTTTGATTTGTTTTTTAGGATCAAAGTTATTAGCAAAAAGCCCTTGTTTATTTGCAGGTATATAAACATAGTAATTTTTTGTATTTGGCGGAGTAATATCGTTTTTTAAATGAGGGTTGTAAATTTTCATTTTATTTAAACTAAGCCCGATACTATCACTTATCTGCGATAATGGTGTTCCGCCAGGAACAATAACCTTGGTAACATTTATTTTATTTGGTCTATTTAATAAAGCTGAATTATTTGAAATTATAAAGTCATTGTCCTCCGCTATATAAGCAGCTGAGAGAATTTTTCTTATAAACATTCTTGTTTCTAATGGAAGATATTTTTTTTGCGGATCTAGAAGTGTTGTTAAATCATCGCTTCCAGCTGTTTTTATGGCTCTTCCAAGCCTACCTTCGCCACAGTTATAAGCTATGGCTGCTAAATACCATTTACCAAATTTACCTTTTAAATCTTTTAGATATGAAATTGCAGCTTTTGTAGCAGCTATTGGATCTTTTCTTTCATCTACATATTTGTCTATTTTTAATCCATAAAGCCTTGCAGTTTCTTGCATAAACTGCCACATACCAACAGCACTTGCATTTGATTTTGCATGATTGGAAAGACCCGATTCCACCATTGCAAGATATAAAAATGAGTGGGGAATATCTGCTTCATCTATGATTTTTTTAAGCATTGGTATATAACTATATCCATCTTGGATAATATCTATAAATTCCTTTTTATCGCTTGTAGTGATATTTTCTTTAATCGATAAAAATATCGGATCGCTTGCATATCTTGTATCAATATCTAATTCTTTAAGAACTTTGATTTGATTTATATAACTACTTTTAGCATAGCCAAAAAGTTGAGTTGTAAAAATAAAACATAATAGTACAGCCATTATGCGTCTCATGATTCTCCTTATACCACACTATTTAACTCTTTAAATAGTTTTTTTGAATTTTTAGTCGTAATTTCTTCTATCTCATTTACATCCATATTTAAAATTTCAGCCATTTTACTAGCTACATATTTAGTATAAACTGGCTCATTTCTAGTCCCTCTATGAGGCTCTGGTGTCAAATAAGGGGCATCTGTTTCTATTAATAAATTTTCAAGTGGAATATCGCTTAAAATTTTAACCAAATTTTTAGCATTTTTAAATGTTAAAACGCCACCTATACCAAAATAGGCTCCATATTTTGCTAAAGATAGCAATAATAAAGAAGCATTAAAACAATGTAAAACCACCTTTTTAAAATCAACTTTGTATTTTAGCAAAGTTTGGTAAATATCTTCATTAGCCTCTCTTGCATGTATAATCAAAGGTTTGTTTAAATCCATTGCAAGTTCTATTTGATAGCCAAAATATCGCTTTTGCAATGACTTTATATTTTCTTTTTCTTGCTCATCTTTTGGCAATCTAAAATAATCCAAACCGCATTCACCAACAGCTATACATTTACTATCTTTTAAAAATTCCTTTAAAATTTCAATATCAAAATTATCTATATGATAAGGATGAATTCCTGCTGCAAAAAATACATTTTCATATCTATGAGCAATATCTCTTGCTTTTGGCAAATCTTGTAAATCAGCTCCCGGTATTATCACACTTTTTACACCATTATTAAAGGCTTTTTGTATAACAGCATCTAAATCTTTATCAAAAGATTCATCATCCAAATGACAATGCGTGTCTATTATCATGCCATTTCTACCCTATTTCTTCCACCCTCTTTGGCTCTATATAAAGCCTCATCTGCCTTATCTAAAAGCTCATCAATATCTAAATTATCATCATTCATACAAAAACCGATTGAAATTGTAAATCTTATCTCATAATCTTTGATTTTTACCAACTCGTTAGCTACGGCTGCACGAATCTTAACAAACATTTTTGCAGCGTCTTCTTTAGTTATATTTCTTAAAACAACACAAAACTCTTCTCCGCCAAATCTTGATACAAGATCACTTCCTTTTGTATTGTTTAGTAAAACTTTTGCCAAAGTTTTTATAACTACATCTCCAACATCGTGCCCATAGGTATCATTTACTTTTTTAAAATGATCAATATCTATCATAGATACAGCAAAGCTTTGAAGTGGAAAATCATGTCTATATTTATCCATATCATCATAAAAATATCTTCTATTATAAAGTCCTGTTAAAAAATCTTTATTTGCAAGATCAAGAATCTTATAGATATTTTCCATAGCATCAAGGTTGTTATTTATCCTGCAAACAAGCTCATCTTTGCTAAATGGTTTTGTGATAAAGTCATTTGCACCACGCTTAAGAAAATCTGATGCAACCGAACTTTCGCTTGTTAATGCTAGAATTATTAATGAGTTTTTATCATGTTTTTCTCTAAGATTTTGCGTAAGCTCCATTCCATTCATTACTGGCATATTATAATCAGTTAAAACCAATTTGATATCAGGGTTGTCCTCAAAATACGCCATAGCTTCTTCGCCATGAGCTGCTGCAAAAACCTTAAAAAGTTGAGATGATAAAATGGTTTTCATCATATTTCTAGTAGGAATTGAATCATCAACAACCATAACTTTATACTTTCTGTTTCTATAAAGTCTATTTACTGTATCAAAAATATAATCAACATTATGTTTATCACCCTTATAAACATAATCAACTATATTTTTTTCTATAAATGTTTTTTTAGTTTCCTCATCTGTGCTTCCGGTTAAAACTATAACCAAGATACCTTTTGATATAGCATAATCAACTATTTCGCCATAAGGAGCATCTGGTAAATTTAAATCAAGCAGTGCTAGAAAGTAGTTTTTATTATCATCCATTAAATCTCTAGCCTCAGCAAAATCATATGCAACATCAACACTCAAACCAACAATACTTTGCATTTTTCTAGCTATAAGTTTAGCCAAAGTTTTATTGTCATCTACTATAAGTATTTTCTCATCACTAATCATAATAAACTTTCTTATTTTAATATATAATGCAATATTTTAACATTTTTTTTTATTATTAAGCTTAAATAAGTATAAACTAAATTTAATCAAACATGTGATTTATTTTAACGTATGGATTTTATCAAATGGTGACTCCTACGAGATTCGAACTCGTATTGCAGGCGTGAGAGGCCAGCGTCCTAACCATTAGACGAAGGAGCCGAGTGTCCCGTGTAGGGTTCGAACCTACGGCCACATCATTAAGAGTGATATGCTCTACCAGCTGAGCTAACGAGACTTGTAGTGGCGCAGCGGACGAGGCTCGAACTCGCGACCTCCGCCGTGACAGGGCGGCATTCTAACCAGCTGAACTACCGCTGCACCTAATATAATGATATGGTGGTCGCTATAAGACTCGAACTTATGACATCCACCTTGTAAGGGTGGCGCTCTACCAACTGAGCTAAGCGACCATAAAACAACTAAGAAAGTTGCAATTATATAAAAATAATTTTCAAAAGTCAAGAAAAATAAATTTTTATAAATTTATAAAGCTTCTATAAAAAAATATTTCTAATTTTACCTTATTTATTTTTATGACTTTTTATGGTAAAATCTTATAAAAAGGACTGATTTTGAAAAAAAACATAAGTGTAGCACACTCTCCAGATGCTGATGATATTTTTATGTATATGGCTATCAAATTTGGCTGGGTTACTAGCAAAACGCTTAGCTTTAAAAATATAGCTCTTGATATAGAAACATTAAATGTTGAAGCTATCAAAGGAACATATGATGCGACAGCTATTAGTTTTGGCTTGTATCCAAAAATAGCCGATGATTATGCAATGTTAAGATGTGCTGTAAGTTTTGGAGATGGATATGGACCAAAACTTATAAAGAAAAAAGGTGTTAGCTTAAAGAAAAACTTCAAGGTTGCATTAAGTGGAGAAAATACAAGCAATGCACTTATTTTTCGCATAGCATACCCACAAGCAAAAATTATTTATAAGAATTTTTTAGATATAGAAAATGCAGTTTTAAATGGCGAAGTTGACGCTGGAGTTTTGATACATGAAAGTATTTTAGAATTTGATAGCTCACTTTGTGTTGAAAGAGAACTTTGGGATATTTGGAATGAACTAAGTGGCGGAAATTTGCCTTTTCCTTTAGGTTGTATGGCTTTAAGAAGAAGTATGCCGCTAGTTGATGCTATAGAGTGCGAAAAAACGCTTACAAAAGCTGTAAAAGTAGCCCACGATAATGCAAAAACATTATCATCCATGTTAATGCAAAGAAATATGATAAGAGTTGATGAGATAAAACTTGAAAAATATCTTGGTCTTTATGCAAATGCCGAGTCTATTAGCATGAATGAACTTCAACTAAAAGCAGCAAATAAGCTTTTTGAGCTTGGTTTTAGGGCTAATTTTTTCCATAAGCTAATAGATATAAATGATTATTTAATACCAACAGATTATGAAAATATTAGGAACTCGTAAATATGGAATCAACACTCATAAAACTTGGAATAGAAACATTTAAAATAGCTTTATATCTATCGCTTCCCATGCTTTTAGCCGGTCTTATAGCCGGTCTTACCATAAGTATTTTTCAAGCAACCACGCAAATAAATGAAATGACGCTAAGTTTTGTACCGAAAATAATTTTAGTTGTTATTGTTATCGTATTTACAATGCCTTGGATGATGAATATGATGATAGACTTTACTACAAATATGTTTAACTTCATACCTAAGTTTATATTTTGAAAAAAATAATCGACTTTTCTAAATTTAGCTCTGTTCGTATAGGCTCTACTTGCGAAGTTGAAATAGTAGATGAAAAATCTAAATTTAGCGGCATTATGATAGGCGGTGCAAATAATATTTTAGTATCGCCAAATCCACCAAAACTCGGAATTTTAGATAATAAATTTAATTTTATTAAATTTGAAAATGGTATTTTAAGAATTGGAGCAAAAACCAAAAGTGCTAAAATTTACAATTTTACAAAACAACACAACATCAAAGGTTTTGAGTTTTTAGCTGGGATCCCTGGAACTCTTGGCGGACTTCTTATAATGAATGCTGGACTTTGTGGATACAATATATCCGATAATCTAATAAATTTAAAAACAAATTTAAGCATTTTTAACAAAGATGATATCAAATTTGAATATAGAAAAAGCGATATAAAGGGTATCATTTTTGAAGCAAATTTTAATGCTATTAGTGGATTTGATAACGAAATTTGCAAAAATATAGCATCAAAAAGATCAAATCAACCAAAAGGATATAGTTTTGGAAGTTGTTTTAAAAATCCTCCAAACGATAGTGCAGGAAGACTGATAGAACTTTCTGGATTAAAAGGCTATAGATACGGAAATTGCGGTTTTAGCGAAAAACACGCAAATTTTTTAATCAACTATGGTGGCGGATCGTATGAAGAAGCAATGCACCTTATCAATCTGGCAAAAAAGCTAACTTACGAGAAATTTGGTGTTTTGCTTCAAACAGAAGTTGTTATTATTTAGCTAAAAAATATCTGTTTTACAACTATAACAACAACGCAAACTGGTGCAATATATCTTAAAAAGTTATACCAAATTTTAAACCAAAATCCACTCATATCTTTTTTATATAGATTATAAATTTTATTTTTATCCATTATATAGCCAACAAAAATTGCAGTTAAAAATGCACCCAAAGGTAGCATTAAATTTGAACTAACAAAATCCAAAATATCAAAGAAACTTTTATCAAAAAATGTAAATTTAGCACCAAAAGAAGAGTGCATAGATAAAATACACAAAGTGCTTAAAAATATAATCAAAACACCACAAAAACTTAAAGCTTTAAGGCGAGAAATTTTATATTCGTTTATTAGATAAAACACAAACGGCTCTATCATAGAAACTGCACTTGTGATTCCTGCAAAATACAATGACACGAAAAAAGTTACCGCTAAGACATTTCCAATTATGCCAATTTTTGCAAAAAGTGTCATCAAACTAACAAAAACAAGTCCCGCACCCTGAGTAGATGGATCTGCGTTAAATTCAAAAACAAATGTAAAAACTATAAGCCCCATCATAAGACCGATTAAAATATTTATAAAAACTATACTAATGGAACTTTTTACTAAATTTGTATCATCTTCTAGAGAAGCTGCGTAAGTTGTAATACATCCGATGCCAACACAAAGTGTAAAAAACGCAAGTCCAAGAGCCGTCAAAACGACATCAAAAGTTATTTTAGAAAAATCTGGCTTAAAAAGAAAAACAAAAGCCTTGCTAAAACCTTCCATACTAAATGAGTAAATAAGCATTGCTAAAAGCAGTATAAAAAGAGTTGGCATTACATAAACATTTAGTTTTTCTATGCCGCTTTTTATACCTTTTGAAACTACTGCTAAAGTGCTAAAAAAGGCTAAAAAATAAAAAAACAAATTTCCATTCAAATCATTTGTTATAAAATTGCCAAAAAGTTTGCCAGATGTCTCTATATCTTGAGGTAGGGCACTAAAAGATATAAAAATGTATCTTATGACCCATCCCATTATCACAAGATAAAAAGACAAAACAAAAATTCCACCAAGCATTGTAAAACCGGCATATTTCCAGTTTTTTAAATGCGACGGAGCTAAGTTTTTATACGAATTTACCGGATCTTTTCCGCTAAGCCTTCCCATAGCCATTTCTGCTAAAAATATACTAAAACCTATGCTCAAAGTAAGCACAAGATATAACAATACAAAGGCAAAACCGCCGTTTTGTCCTACTAAAGTTGGAAATTTCCAAGCATTGCCAAGTCCTACAGCACCGCCTGCAACTGAGAGTATAAAACCTAAACGAGTAAATTTATCATTCATGGCTAAGAAAAAAACACTTGATTTATCATTATAACAAGCACTGCAAAGGGTGCAACATATCTAAGCAAAACATACCAAATATTAAAAAGTTTTTTTCCCATATAAGGTCTTAACAAAATCTCAATCGGACCTTTTTTCATTACAAATCCAACAAATATAGAAGTTACTATGCCGCTTAATGGCATCATGATATTTGATGTTAAATAATCTAATATATCAAAAAAACTCTTTCCAAATAAGCTAAAAACATCAGCCGTTTTACTATAATACCCTAAAATACAAAAAACACCCAAAATATATGTAAATATAAAAATAGCAATAATTGCATTTTTACGCGTCATATTGTGAGAATTTACAAGATAATATATGCTTGGCTCTATCATCGATATAGCAGAAGTTATAGCAGCAAAAAGCAAAGAAAGGAAAAATGCAAAAGCTAAAATATTTCCAATTATTCCAAGTTTTGCAAAAAGCACGGTCAAAGAGATGAAAATAAGTCCAGGACCTTGTTGCGATGGATCTGCATTAAACTCAAATATAAATGTAAAAACAACAAGTCCCATCATTATACCTATTAAAATGTTTATAAAAACTATACTCAAACTCGATGTTAATATATTTGTTTTTTCTGGCAAACTTGCAGCGTATGTTATTATCGTTGTTACGCCAAGAGAAAGTGTAAAAAATGCAAGTCCAAGTGCAGATAAAACACTATCTTTATTTAAAGCCGAAAAATCTGGAACCAACAAAAATGACAAGCTTTTTAAAAATCCATCATAACTAAGCGAATAAGCAACCATAAGCAAAAGCAATATAAAAAGTGCTGGCATCATCCAAACATTTAGTTTTTCTATGCCATTTTTTACACCTTTTGAAACTATATAAAATGAAACCAAAGAGCAAATCGTAAAGCATATAAAAGATACAAAAAAATCATTACCAAGTAAAGCATTAAATGTAGCCCCACTCTCATCGATATTTTTTGGCAAATAAACTACGATAGTAACTGTGTATTTTAAAATCCAGCCCATAACAACCGAATAAAAAGAGTAAATAAGCAAAGCCCCTATCATAAAAAATCCAGCAAATTTCCATTTTTCCTTATTGTTTGGAGCTAGTTTTCTAAATGCATTTACTGCATCGCTTTCTGATAATCTACCTATTACAATTTCTGCTAAAAATATCACAAAACTCACACTAAGCGTTAAGATAAGATACAAAAGTATAAATGCACTTCCGCCGTTTTGTCCGACCAAAGTTGGAAATTTCCAAGCATTTCCAAGTCCTACAGCACTTCCTGCAACAGCTAAAATAAACCCTATGCGACTAAATTTCTCATTCATATTTTATCCTATCATTTTTTTGAAAAACAGCTCATAAGCCATTATCACAATAACAGCAAAAGGCGAAACAAATCTTAAAAAGAAATACCAAATTTCAAAATACACACCTTTTAAGTATTTTCCCAAAAATTTCTTTATTGTATCTCTTTTGATAACATAACCTACAAAAATCGCAGCGAAAAATCCACCAAGAGGCATTATTATATTAGACGCTAAATAATCCAAAATATCAAAAAAACTCATATCAAAAAAGCTAAATTTATCACTCGTAGCGGTATAATAAGACAAAATACACATACTAGAAAGCAAATAAACTATGAGACCTATTAAAATAAGTGCATTTTTTCTTTGCATTTTGTAAGTATTAATAAGATAAAAAGCAAATGGTTCTACCATAGAAACAGCACTTGTTAATCCAGCAAAAAACAGTGCTATAAAAAACATTATCGCTAAAATATTTCCAATTATCCCAAGTTTTGCAAAAAGCGTAGTTAAAGATATAAATATAAGTCCTGGACCTTGTGAAACATCGGCATTAAACTCAAAAATGAAAGTAAATACAACAAGCCCCATCATAAGACCGATTAAAATATTTATAAGTATAATGTATAAAGTGCTAGAAACGAAATTTGTATTATCATTCAAACTAGCACTATAAGTTATAACAGAACCTGCACCTATAGAAAGGCTAAAAAATGCTAGACCCAAAGCTTGTAAAACAGCACTCACGCCAAGTTTGCTAAAATCTGGTAAAAACAGAAATTTAAAAGCATCCATAAATCCATTCATTGTAAATGAGTAAATTAGCATTAAGACAAGTATGATAAAAAGTGTTGGCATCATCCAAACATTTAATTTTTCTATGCCGTTTTTTACACCTCTTGAAACAACAAGAAAAATGCAAACAAAAACTATACTAAAACTAATAAATTGAGAAAATAAGCCATTTGTAAGTAAATTTTCAAAAACAATTTTGCTGCTTTGTATATCGCTTGGAAGCGAAAAAAAACTCAAATACACATAATAAACAGTCCAACCGATAATAATACTATAAAAACTAACTATCAAAATCGCACCAAGCATACTAAAGCCAACAAATTTCCAAGAACTTTTTTCACTGCTTAAAGCCTTATATGCATTTACGGGATCTTTCCCGCTTAATTTTCCAATGCTAAGCTCTGCTAAAAATATAACAAATCCAACGCAAAGTGTAAGCAAAAGATACAAGCACACAAATGCACTTCCGCCGTTTTGTCCAACCAATGTCGGAAATTTCCAAGCATTTCCAAGCCCTACAGCACTTCCAGCAACAGCTAAAATAAACCCTATGCGACTAAATTTATCATTCATAAACAAATATCCATATTTTTTAAAATTAAAAGTTTAATGTTATCAAAACAAAGCTTAAATAATATAATTTTAAGCTTAAAAAATCAAATACATTAAAATTCATCATGTAAAAGTATTTTAATTGTAGTTATTATTTATAATTTAGTATTTTAAACAAAAATTATGCAAGCCTAAGCTTGCATGATAATTATCTTAAAGACATAATAGTCTTAATTTCTTCCTCGTTTATGCCAACCATAGCTTCACCAAGTTCCTTAGAAACTTCCAGTATAACGTCTGGATTATTATAATTCGCCACAGCTTTAACTATAGCATTTGCCCTTTTTGCAGGATTACCTGATTTAAATATACCGCTTCCTACAAATACGCCCTCTGCCCCAAGTTGTCTCATAAGTGCAGCATCTGCTGGAGTTGCAACACCGCCTGCTGAAAAATTTAAAACTGGAAGTTTTTTATTTTCATAAACATATCTAATAAGCTCTATACTAGCACCATACTCTTTTGCAGCACTATATAATTCATCCTCACTCAAGGCAGCTACATGCGATATTTCGCCCATTATTTGTCTTAAGTGTTTAACAGCTTGGACAACATCACCTGTTCCAGCTTCACCTTTTGTTCGTATCATTTTAGCACCTTCACTAACACGCCTTAATGCTTCGCCTAAATTTCTAGCACCACAAACAAAAGGTGTTTTAAATATTTTTTTATCTATATGATTAGCATCATCAGCGGGACTTAAAACCTCAGACTCATCTATAAAATCTATACCCAAACTCTCTAAAACTTGAGCTTCTACAAAATGACCTATCCTAACTTTTGCCATCACTGGAATGCTTACAGCTTTCATGATATCTTCTATCATTTTTGGATCACTCATCCTAGATACACCGCCAGCTGCTCTTATATCAGCAGGAACTCTTTCAAGTGCCATAACAGCAACAGCACCAGCATCTTGTGCTATTTTTGCTTGCTGTACATCTGTAACATCCATTATAACTCCACCAAGAAGCTTACTATAAATATCCATACTTTTTCTCCAAAATAGTTTTATTTTTATAAAATTTATCACAAGTTATGATAATAACCATATAAAACTTAAATTTAAATATAAATAATTATTTTCTTACTTTTTTAACTGCATTTAAAAGCATTTCAAATCCAACTTTACTTGAATTTTCAACATCTTCCATAATCTTTATACCCTCTTCCTTATTTTTAGATGCCTCGTTTGCAAATATATTTACAGCCTTTAAAAGACCATTATGGACATTTTCGTGTTGGAATGCTACTTTTTTTACTATGTCATGATTATCTTTTAATATAGCTCTAACTTGTTCGCCAAACCATTTTCCAAATTTACAGCTTGTATGGTCCGGAATCTGTTGTATATCGTTGTATAAAAACGCTTTATAAGCACTAAGTTTTAAGTTGATATGATCTATCTTGCCATTACTTATACTAATCTCATTAGTAATATTTGTAGCTTTATTTATAGTATCGTTTGTGTTGTTATTTACATCTTCTATATTTTTATGAAACTCATCAAGTCTTTGAGTAACATTTCCAGAAAGCTCTCTAAATTTCTCACTCATCTCATACATTGTATTAGAGTTTTGTTTTAGTTGATTTATATTCACTTCAACTTCACCGGTTGCTTTTTGTGTTCTTTCAGCTAGTTTTCTAACTTCATCAGCAACCACAGCAAATCCTCTACCATGTTCACCAGCTCTTGCTGCTTCGATGGCAGCATTTAGTGCAAGAAGGTTTGTTTGATCGGATATATCTTTTATCAAATTTATAATCTCTACTATGGCACCAACGCTTTCGTTTAATGAATGAGAGCTATTTTGAAGCTCGCCACTAGTTGCTTCAACTTTTTGCATAGACTCATTTATATAACTTATTTCCTCTGTAAGAATTTTAGTTTTACTAAAAGTTTCGTTGTTTAACTCATTCATACTATTTAACATAACAAGATTTTCTTCCATGGTTCCTTGTAAGAAATTTATACCATCTGAGTAACTTGCTATAAGGAGATCTAATGCCTTTTGTTTAGTGTTATCTACTACTTTTGTACTATCTTTATTTGTCTCGCAACTATTTAGTTTATATTTCAAATTTTCTATTTCAGTTTTTAGTAAATCATTTTCTTTTTTTAACAGTTCTAACTCGGTGGAATTTTGAGATTTTTTAGAATTCAAAAACATAAATATCCTTTTATTAAATTATTTTTATAATTATATCATATTTTTATTGTTAAAATTTTATGTTTTTGTTGGCTAGTATTGTAAAAAATGAAAGAAAAAGTTTAGAAATTTAAGAAAAAAAGATGAGCGAAAGTTCGCTCATCATAAAATTAAAATGAGTATTTAGCCTCAAATCTAAATCTATTATCATCGTAATCTACACCGCGTCCATCGTAATTAACTTGTGAGTACCATGTTTTAAATTTAAGATTTTTACTATACTTGTAATCAGCTCTAGCAACCCATTCAGTTTGATCTTGATCGCCTACATTTGTTTCGTTTTTACCATCTATATACTCTCCACCAATTCTAAACTTATCAAAGAATGTATATCCAGCTGTAACAAACCAGAATTGATTTTCACCAGAAATTAAAGTATAATCAAGTAGCTCTTCACCTGGGCTTATAAATGAGCCTTGATCTTCATAAGAGATTACGCCAACTTTATCTTTTGAATCTGCTTCATAATATATATAACCAGCACTTGCATCAAAGCCAGCTACTTCTACAGTTAACTCACCAGCATAGAATTGACCGTCATCAGCAGCTCCATTTGTTAAGTTTTCTAAATCACCGTCAACTGATGAGAAAGCGTATTGTGCTTTTATACCAAGTGTTACTGGGTCTAAATCAAAGTTAAGTGCTAACTCAGCTGCAAAAAGATCAGCTACATCTATAAGTGATGCATACCATAGTTGGAATGCAACAGGATCATAAGAACCTATCGCTGCTACACCATACAAATTGTGTTCATTAGTTTTATAATCTAAAGTTCCAATATCATCATCATTATCTAGGTTATCAAATGCAATAGCTGCAAGAGTTAAGCCTTCTATGTCTTGGTTAAGAATTTTGATACCATCGCCTATCATATCATCAGTGAAAAATGCACCAACTTCTTGACGACCAGCCATGATAGTAGTATTGCCTATTGTATATCCTAACAATGCTTGTCTAACTCTAAATTCATTATTACCATTATCATCGCTTTGAGCATTCCAGTTATTTTGATCATGTTGATCACCAGAACCATCTTTAGATAGATACTGCAAACCAACAACTGCAAAGAAATTATCATCTAAAGCAGCTTTAAAGTTTACGATTGCTTTATATTCATGAGTACCTGTTGATTGATCTTCAGAATGTTCTTCATCATCATGTGTATAACGATATCTTAAATATCCGCTAACATCAACATCTTTTATAGCATCTTCTAGTGGGATAGCTGAAGCTGATACAGAAAATGCACCTAGTGCAATCATAACCGCTAAACTAAGTTTAGTTAATTTCATAGAAATCTCCTTAAAAAATTTTTTGGTAAATGAATGATAACATAAAAAATCATTTTTTATGCTTAAAATTTTATAAATTTATATGTAAAGATTAACAAATAAAAATAAATTTGTAATTTTAAATTTATGAATTTTTATTTACTTTGTGTGAAAAATATTTATTTAAAAATAAAAGCACTATTTATAAAGCTAAATAGTGCTATAAATTTAATTTTATCTACTTTTTTGTAGTTTTATGTAAAATTTTGTCGGATTTTTTGCTAACTTTTTTTTGTCCTTTTTTGTTTTTTTATCTATTTTTTTATGTTTGTTTGAAGCTTTTTTATCAACAACATTATTTTTTATATTTAAAATACTTTGTTCTCCAACGCCTTTTACATTTTTAAGCTCATTGATGTTTTTAATCCCACCTTTTTCTTGTCTATATTTAACTATAGCTTCTGCTTTTTCTTTGCTTATACCTTTTATCTTTTCTAAATCCTCCACACTTGCTTTGTTTATATCAAGTGCAAATAAACTTATAGCCGAAACCAAAGTAGCCAATACTAAAAAGAAAATATTTCAGACATTATGAAAAAATGCTTAAAAAACCATAAAAAATATTTACATAAATTTATAACAAACAAAGTGCGTAATATCGGTATATTTATAAAAATAAATTCAAATGACACTTCATAATTTCCACACTAAAAACATATAAAGAAATATAATACCACATCCCAACACACTACCAACTATAAATTTACACTATAAACAACAACACTAATTTTAAAATTTATTTTTATACAAACACCAAGATAAAATATATGTATGAAAAAGATTTTAATAAAAAGATAAAATAATCTAAATTTAAAAAGATATTTTATAAATGTTTTTGTAGGAGTAATCATACAAGATAAAATAATACATATAGTTTTATAATGACAAAGATATAAAACTTTAAACTTTACAATAAAGCACTAATAAAAATATATAAACTTAAAAGATTAAATTTATTTTAATTTATATTTTTATTAAAAACTATTGTTTTGTTTTGATGGGTATTTATGTGGTTTTTACTTGTAATTACTCTTATATAAACAAACTTTTATAAAAATACCTATAATTTTATTATATATTTAGACTAATTTATATGTAGATTTAAAAACGCATTAAATGGAATATATTCCTCATTTTAAATGTCGCTATATATTATGAATAAAAAAGATATATCACTAGCAAGATATTTTTATAGTGGTTCTTAAAAGATTAAATTTATACTAATTGATTTTACTAAAAATAACAACTATTTTATATCATATATTTAAATTTAATATATTAGTAATTAAATACTATAAATAAATTTATTATACAAGAATAATGCATTTATAAAAAATATCCAACCAACTATTTATATCATATATTTAAATTTAATATATTAGTATTAAATACTATAAATAAATTTAAAGTTATAAATACTATAAAAGATAATTATAAATTTATAAATATTATATAATTTATAATTATTTATAATCAATAAAACAATCTTGAAACAAACAGTAATAAAAGTAAATTATATTTAATTTAAATACGAATTATCATATAAAGAAATATTAAATTCATTTAATCATTTTAATATAAATAAATGTGGATAAAATTAAGAAATATTTGTAGAATAATTATTAACACGCTTTGCAGCGACTTACTTTTCCACATCCCAGTAAGGGAGAGTATCATCAGCCATGATATGCTTAGCTTCTTGGTTCGAGATGGGGCAAGGCGTTTCCATATCTGTATAGCCACAAAGCAGTGTTAAATAAAAATACTTTCTCTTTTTAATTTATACTTACATCAAGCTCATAAAAAACTCATTCACATACGCTATAAAGTATGCTCATTTATTTTTATTATTCGCTTTCCTTATCTAAATTAAAAATAGTCGTATATAATATAGACTATTAAAGTATTCTTATTAAACACTGTTAAATAAATTGTTAAAAGTCTAAGTTTTAATATGTAAAACTTTTTACTTATTAAGGATTAAAAGATATTTCACTTCTATATCTTTCTAGTATAACTTGATTTGTGATTAGATGTAAGGCTTATAAAATGTTGATTAGTTTTAAGTGAGTTACCTTAATGGTAATGAATGCAAAAATCTAATCAAGCTTTTATACAATTGTTCTTACACTAAGCTAAATCATTATTAAATTTTATCCTTAACAAGGAAGTGATGCTTAATTTTAACTATTTATTTGTATAGTTATTATGTATTTTTGGAGGTATTTTTTCGCTAAACAAGGAAGACAAATAAGTTCAAGGGAGTTACCATAAAGGTAATGACCGCAGAACGATCTGACGCCGTTTAGTAGAAAAAAGACAAACAAAAATATTAAAGATAAGCAAACGAGCTATTAGTACTGGTCAGCTAAATGACTTACATCACTTACACATCCAGCCTATCAAACTTATAGTCTATAAGAGCTCTTAAAAGAAGATTCATCTTGGAGTTGGCTTCGAGCTTAGATGCTTTCAGCTCTTATCACATCCCAACTTAGCTACTGGGCGATGCTCTTGGCAGAACAACCCATACACCAGTGGTTGGTTCGACCCGGTCCTCTCGTACTAGGGTCAACTCTCCTCAATCTTCTTACGCCCACGGCAGATAGGGACCGAACTGTCTCACGACGTTCTGAACCCAGCTCGCGTACCGCTTTAAATGGCGAACAGCCATACCCTTGGGACCTGCTCCAGCCCCAGGATGCGATGAGCCGACATCGAGGTGCCAAACCTCCCCGTCGATGTGAGCTCTTGGGGGAGATCAGCCTGTTATCCCCGGGGTACCTTTTATCCTTTGAGCGATGGCCCTTCCACACAGAACCACCGGATCACTAAGACCGACTTTCGTCTCTGCTCGGCTTGTATGCCTCACAGTTAAGCTAGTTTATGCCTTTATACTCTACGAACGATTTCCAACCGTTCTGAACTAACCTTTGTAAGCCTCCGTTACATTTTGGGAGGCGACCGCCCCAGTCAAACTACCCACCAGACATTGTCCTACATGAGGATAACTCATGCTAGTTAGCTACCCAAATAAAAAAGAGTGGTATCTCAACAATGGCTCACCATAAACCAAAATCTATGGATCAAAGCCTCCCACCTATCCTGCGCATTTTTATCCAAGTAGCAGTGTCAAGCTATAGTAAAGGTCCACGGGGTCTTTCCGTCTTGCCGCGGGTAGGAGGAATTTTCACCTCCACTACAATTTCACTGGATCCCTCTTTGAGACAGCTCCCATCTCGTTACGCCATTCATGCAGGTCGATATTTAATCGACAAGGAATTTCGCTACCTTAGGACCGTTATAGTTACGGCCGCCGTTTACTCGGGCTTCGATCAAGAGCTTCGCTAATGCTAACCCCATCAATTAACCTTCGAGCACCGGGCAGGCGTCACACCCTATACATCCTCTTACGAGTTAGCAGAGTGCTGTGTTTTTGGTAAACAGTCGGGAGGGACTCTTTGTTGTAACCTCTAGGGCTTTAACACCCTGGTAGGCACACCTTATACCGAAGATACGGTG